>NZ_AODH01000023.1 GCF_000525915.1 Brochothrix campestris FSL F6-1037
ATGTCAAACGCCATCAGCTTTTTTTCAGACGATGAAATGCTTTCAGTAAAAACACTTTATCATCTGATTGATGCTGGTTTCTTAGGCGTCAAAAACATTGACTTGAATAAAAAGGTATCACGACAAATTAAGAAACAAAAAAGTCGTAAGAACAAGCGTATATTAGGACAATCAATTGAAAAACGTCCAGACATCATTGATGTCCGAGAAGAATTAGGGCATTGGGAAATTGATACTGTTGTTGGTCTAAAAAATAAAACAGACGCTGTTTTATTAACAGTGACTGAGCGTAAAACAAGATTTGAATTCATACTCAAAGTCGAAGGAAAACAAGCATCTTTTGTGAATAAAGCGCTCTTACAACTAAGGAAACAGTTTGGATCATATTTTGGAGCCCTCTTTAAAACCATTACTGCGGATAATGGCAAAGACTTTTCAGGCATCAATGAGTTGCTCAAAGATACACTGGCTATTTATTTCACACATCCTTATTCCTCTTGGGAACGTGGCACCAATGAAAATCATAATGGAATCATTCGAAGATTCATTCAAAAAGGACGTTCTGTCAGTGATGTAAGTGATCAACTTGTCCAACGGATTCAAACATGGATGAATAATTTGCCACGTCGGATTTTAGGATTTCAAACACCAAAAGAGCTATTTTTAGAAGAAATTACAAAACTTCAACTGTTCACAAATGAAAAAGTAAACTTACTATCATGATTCGGCACGTGGTGGCTAACTTATTCTTGCAATTCATGAAAAAAAAACTAATAATTTAGCGGATACGAGACCGATAAACAATTAGTTTTAACATCTATGTCCTTTTTAATGCAGCGACATTATCACCTTATATGTAGCACTCTCTGCAACAAACGCATTAAAGAGTCCTTGCATCTGCTGATTTTTTTGCGCCATTTGCTCAGGATGCCATTGTACACCCATAATAAAATGGTCGCGTGCTTGTGACTCAATCACTTCAACCACACCATCTGACGTGACACCAGTCGCTACAAATTGTGGTGCAACCGTTTTAATCAACTGATGATGGAATGAATTAACACCAATTGTTTCCGTCTCAAAAATTGTAGCAATGCGTGATGCTGGTGTTAAGGTAACCTTATGGACAGGCTCTTCTCCGGCAGTGGCCTGTAGATGTTGTAGCTGCACATGCTCAGCATAGGAAACATCTTGGTATAGCGAACCACCATGGACAACGTTGAGCAGCTGTGCACCCCGACAAATACCCAACACCGGTTTATTATGTTTTAAGGTTTCTAAGAGCAGGGCATGTTCAAACGTATCACGGGCAGGATAAGATTCGCCTGCTCGACTTAAGGTTTCTTCGCCATACAATTGCGGCGAAACATCATGACCTCCTGAGAGAACAAGTCCATCGATTAGTGACACATAGGCTGTAACAGCTGCAACATCTGTCACAGGGATGATGAGCGGAATTCCTCCAGCTGCTGTGATTGCATCGATGTACTGTTCATTAACATAAGAACGTTTAATAATTACGGGTGAAAAAAGCGGATCCAATAAAACACTGCCAGAAATACCAATTACGGGTGCCATACAAACTCTCCTTTAAAATTTCTTTTCTCTAGTTTAACCGAAAACCATTCCATATCCAAGTGAAATACCCCGAAAAGAAAAATCCCTTATCCGAATAAGGATAAGGGATTGAACTTTCAGACACATTTCGGCTTGTTTGACAACGTGCTGCGAAATGCTGTTATTTATCTTCCTTTGGATACTTTTCTTCCAATTGATCCATTAACTCATCCAACGATGTGCCCGCTTTTTTTTTCAACCGCTTCGACTTCATCAGCAAAACGCTCTTGTTCAACTTGTTGAACTGCTTCTTCGACTGTGCCCCACGATAAGTTGTGTAACACTTCGTCCATTTTAGCTTCGGCACGTTCTTGGGTTGTATCGCTAACAAAGCTCAAACGATCAACTTCAATCGACTTCCATTTCGTTTGGATTTCATAATAGCGTTGCTCAAGCACATCAATGTCCGCTGCCATTTTTTGTTGTAATGCTGTTAATTTCTGAACCTGTGTTTTATAAAACGAAACTTCCTTTGTCGCTAAATCAGCCAACTTCACTTCGTTATCAGCTGTCGCCTGATCGGCTTGGTCTGTTCTTTTTTGCAATTGTGCTGTCGCATTTGCTAATAAGTCATCCACCTCCGAAGCTAGTTCACGTTTCTTTGCCATAATATTATCGATATCATTTAAGTCACGTTTCACTTTACGAATGTAGCGATCGTAAGACTCTAACTGCGGCATTTCATCATACTGCCATTTACGCCACGTTTCTTTCCCTTGACGGACGACATCTGACACACTTGTTTCCACTTGTTTTTTTCAAATCACGCGCTTTATCTTCAACTGATTTACGAACATCCTTCATCATTCATTCCTCCTAAGATTTGTATTCAAATATATTTGGACGTGTGACTTTATTCGCACGACGCTGTTTACGCCAGTAATATAAACCGACAGCAATTAGCATCACAAAGAGTGCGAACTTCCACTGACTGATTATAAAGCTGGTGCCAAGCACAATTACAAGTAGCTGTATCCATTTTACCCAGCCCTGTGCTCGTGTAAAATACGTCACGCCGGAAACGATCATCGTTAAGCCAATTCCAATAATGAGTACTGACCAAAAAGACATCAACAATAAAAGTCCTAACGCAAGCATTAATCCAATGACTAATAGTGGCATTTTTATAACCGCCTTCTTTCTGTGTATCTATAGTATAACAACTCCTCAACCGTCACTATAGATGCTAGAGCATGATATTCCCCTACAACTTAAGTCTGATTTAATGGCGAATTTGTCCGTCACCGCTAACAACGTATTTAACCGACGTTAGTTGTGTCAATCCCATCGGTCCACGCGCGTGTAGTTTTTGTGTACTAATACCGATTTCTGCTCCGAAACCAAATTCAAAGCCATCGGTAAAACGGGTTGAGGCGTTAACATATACGACAGCCGCATCGACTCCCTTTTTAAATAATTGGGCATCCGCGTATGAATTGGTTAAAATTGCTTCCGAGTGTTTTGTGCTATAACGTTCGATATGATTCATCGCTGTCGCAGTCGAATCGACCACTTTAATGGCAATGATTAAATCTAAAAATTCAGTCTCATAATCGTGAATAGTTGCTGGCACGATTGACTCGTTAAGGGATTGAACTGTTTCGTCACCGCGTATTTCAATCCCTTTTTGTTGTAGTTTCGTTAAGAGTCCTGGTAAAAAGGTCGCTGCTATCGCTTCATGAACTAAAACTGTTTCAACCGCATTACAGGCAGACGGACGTTGGACCTTCGCATTGATAATAATCGCTTCAGCCTGTGCTTGATCAGCTGATGCGTCAACATATATATGACAATTGCCTGTGCCTGTTTCAATCACTGGTATAGTTGCTTCTTGCACAACCGTTTGAATCAGCCCTGCACTCCCACGAGGAATTAACACATCAACGTAGCCGTTCAATTGCATTAATTGTTTGGCAGATGCGCGTTCTGTACTTTGCACCAGCTGCACGGCCTCTTCTAAACCAAAGGCACGCAAGGCGGCTTGAATTACTTTAACAAGGGCACGATTTGAATGAATTGCTTCCTTACCACCTCGTAAAATCGTCGCATTCCCCGCCTTTAAACATAAGACAGCTGCATCAACGGTCACATTCGGACGTGATTCATAAATAATCGCTACGACACCAAAAGGGACACGTTCTTCTGCAATTTTCAGTCCCGCTTCATTTGTCCAAGCATTGACTCCTTCACCGACAGGATCCGCTAGTTTCATCACCTGTTCAACACCTTGAGATATGATCTCAATCGCATTTTCATCAAGACGCAAGCGCGCCATCATTGGTTCAGTCACGCCGTTTTCCGCTGCAACTGCTAAATCCTTTGCATTCTCAGTCATAATTGCCGTACTATTTGCTCGTAAAGCCGCTGCAATGGTGGCTAACAAGTCGTTTTTTTGGGAGGTTTCGAGCAGCGCAAGTTTACGTGCTGACTGCCGGGCCCGTTGCCCTTGTTCGATTATTTCGGTCATTATTTCTCCTCCAAACTAAATAAAGTACCAATCTGCTTGCCTGCTAAGATCGCATGAATAATGTAGGGATCCGCACCATTTGTAATGACCATTTTCGACTTATTATGTAACACGCGTTGAGCCGCCTCGATTTTAGTCACCATTCCACCAGTCCCAAAGCGACTGCCTTCACCACCTGCTAACTTTTCAATCGCGGGTGTAATCGCCTGAACTTCTGCGATTAGTTTTGCCGCTTTATTTTTATGTGGATCGCTATCATATAGACCATCAATATCCGATAAAATAATCAGTAAATCAGCTTCGATAATTTCACTGACAATCGCTGATAACTGATCATTATCCCCAAAGCGGGTAACGTGTTCGATTTCATTAACACTGACTGTATCGTTTTCATTAACAATTGGAATGATATGATGTTCGAGCATTTTCGCAAACGTATTCGTCACATTCTTCCGACTGTCAGGAAAGTCAATCACATCGCGGGTTAATAATACTTGTCCAACAACATGACCGTATTCACCAAATAGTTTACTGTAAATATGCATGAGCTCTGACTGTCCTACAGCTGCTACCGCTTGTTTACCAGCCATCTCAATCGGTGCCTCATCGAGTTGCAGTTTATGAATCCCAACGCCGATTGCTCCTGATGAAACAAGAACAACTTCACGACCTTGATTTGATAAATCAGCAATTACGCGGACTAATCGTTCAATCGTCCGTAAATTTATTTTGCCATTGGCATACATTAATGATGATGTACCCACCTTGATAACCACACGCTTACTTGTCGCAATAGTTGTTCTCACACTGCCACTCCTTTTATGTATCCAGTAATAAGTTCTTACCGTTTATGATGTTATTCCCTTTATTTTACACGATTTTTTACAAAAGGGCAGTATTATGATTTCTTTTAGTCCGAATTTTCTGAAACTAGCGGTGTACACAAACAGAGTAACATACGCTATAATAAAGGGTATTACACAATTAATTGAGGTGAACTATGAAAAAACATACTGGACTGTTCGTCATCCTATCTGCCTGTTTAGCTGTCGGCCTTGTCATTACGCTACTTTCACTCATGCAGCCCAAATATCCTAAAGCACAATCTACTCATATTCCAACGGTCTTTATTCATGGGTATAATGGTAATGAGCGAACCTTTGGTGGTATGATCAATCGCTTTCAGTCACAATTTGATTGGGCGTCAAACACGCAAACATTACGTGTTGATACGGATGGTACCGTTAATGCTGTCGGAACCTTTGACAAAGACAGTCTAAATCCACTCATTAATGTGACCTTTGCTTCAAATAAGGAAAACTTAAAAACACAAGCAGGTTACATTAAAAATATCATGACCTACCTCGCGGAAGAAAATCACATAAAAAAAAGTCAACTTCGTGACACATTCAATGGGCGGAAGCGCTCTAACTGTTTTTATTGCCCTCAACCACCAAAATGCCGAACTACCCCAACTAAACAAATTAGTTTACCTCGGTGTGCCTTTAGCGGCAAATGATTACACGAATAAAGTAAAAAGCCAGGAAAAAGCCACTGCCAAAATGTCACAGTTGATGGCGGAAAATCTACCTAAAAGTACCGCTTTACTTATTGTGGCGGGTTATACAAGCCAAGCTGTTGGTGGCGATGGCTCAGTCTCCCTTGAAAGCGCCCTACTCGCTGAAGAAATTTTCAAAAAAAGCCCGATTCAAACACAAATCATTAAAGGCGAGGCCGGCCTTCATTCCTTGCTACACGAAAACAGTACGGTTGATTGTCGTATCGGTCAATTTTTATGGTCAGTTCCTCAAACAAAATTAAAAAACTGATTGCCCTTAAATAGCGGCAATCAGTTTTTTTAATGCACTTTTTTTCTTTCTTACTTTTTTGAGTAATGATGCCTTTTCAAGATGTTCTGGTTTCGCTCCAACAACGTCTACTAAGAACATAAACACAGGAATTCCGACAATTAAACCCCAAACCCCAAAGAAGTGTTCGCTAAAAATCAAGACGAGAAACGTATAAAAAATGGGTAAATCAGTTTTCGATGACATGATTTTAGGGTTTAAAATATAGGCCTCAATACCATGAATAACAAGAATCGTTATCACCATATAAATAACATCTTTAAAGCCACCAATCGTATAACCGATAATACATAGCGGTATCAGAGAGATAACAACACCGGCAACTGGGATAAGACTCAACACAAAAATCATCAGTGCTAAACTAATCAGTTGTGGGAAATTAAGCAACCATAAAACTAAGGTTGTCGCTAATGTATTGAACAACGCGATGATAAATTGTGCTTCTAATACCTTACCAAAGGTACCGATAAAACGCGATCCAAAGTAGGCCATTTCATCATAAATAAAACCAATTGCACTGTGTTTAAAGCCTTTTGTAAAAACAAGTAAATGTTCTTTGCTGAGGGAAAAGAAAAAACTTAATAATAAAGCAATTAATAAATTCATCGTTAAGCTACTTGCACTTGTTAATGAAGAAACAAGTAAATTAACACCTGTATTCATGTACTGTTTAACGTTGTATTTTTCCATGAAATCCATCGTAATTGTAAAGGCTGCATTGCTCTTACCTTGACTAAAAAAGTCCACCGTTGAATTGAATAATTGAGTCACCTGAGTGACAATCGTTGGTAAATAATGGGTTATCATTGTATATATAAAGATAACAAAGGTTGCATAAATAATGACAACAATTAGTTTTCGCGGTAGTTTGATATATTTTAAAACAAGTGTTTCTAAGCGGTCCACTAAAAAAGCAAAGATGAACGTTAGGAGTAGCACACTTATCATACTACGCAACACATAAAGGATACCAATCAGTAATACAAAAATCAAAAAGCGACGGACTGCTTTTTTCTGGAACAATTCTAACAATTCTTTCATAGTTCTCTCCTATCTATCTGTAGATGTAACTGGTCCAAAATCAAGCGAGTCTGTTTGGTGATCATAATCAATATGCCAATCGTGTCCTTCAAAATACCAAAAGTCAGTTTCTTCAATAAAAAAAACCATTTGGTCCACGGGAACCTCAACTACAGGATCGACCATCTCTTCTGCCATAATTCCTACTGAAAAACCTTGATGGATATTACTGTTACCACCATACTTCGCAAATAGACGAATGCTAGGCGTTTTCGCTATATCAAACTCATCTTTAAAAAAAAGCCAACGCTGGGCTACTAATTTCAATTTTCAAACTGATGCACTCCCCTCAAATTCTACTATTAACTTCTATTACTGTAACATATTTAAGCTGAAAACTCTCCCGAGAGCAATGACAACATTATGAACAAAAAAAAGACCTTGATGCTTTCTCAAGGTCTCAGATTGTCGAAAAAGTAAAAACAAACTTCTTTTTCTTTCGAAATAACGCAAGCAGCATTGCCTACGAGTTGATAAGGCTGAACAAGGTGATTTCACCTGTCGTTTAATCTTTAGCAGGCACTGGTTGCTCACCTAAGAAAGCCGTGTAGAACCAAATGTGCGTATCAATTGAGGCTTTTTTCGAAATAAGCAAGTCATTTGTTACTGAATCGTTTTCTTCATCGCTGATTGCAATGCCTTCAACTAATTCATCACGTAAAGTTGTTAAATCAGCAATGACAATTTTCACCATCTCATCTTGATTAAGCGGTGTTTTATAAGGTTGTTCTTCGATACTTGAATGAGCGATAAACTCAGCCAATGTCGAATAAGGTGCTCCACCGATTGCAATTAAACGCTCGGCAATTTCATCTAAAATGGCCGTTGTCTCATTATATAACTCTTCAAATTTTTCATGTAAGGTAAAGAAATGAGAGCCTTTGACATACCAGTGAAGTTGATGTAATTTTATATACACGACGCCGTAATTGGCCACTTGGTGATTTAAAAATTGTTTTGTATCAACTGCTTTGATTGTTTTCATAATTCATACCTCCAGTTTTTTTACGATCTTTATACCTTGTATTATAACCTTTTTTTTTACTACATCTTTACTGATACGACTTAAGTGAGAACATTATCATTGACAGTGACGACATCAAGTTTCTATAATTGAGTGAAGGAGGCTGACTAAATGAAGATTAGTAGTCGTTTTACCGTGGCTGTGCACGTGCTTAGTTTATTAGCGCTCGACCAAAATGAAGGCATGAGTTCCGAGTTGTTGGCAAGTAGTGTCAATACGAATCCCGTTGTGATTCGTCGTATTATTGGTCAATTAAAAGAGGCGAAACTCGTGACTAATCATCGCGGTTCCAAAGGGGCTACTCTACTACACCCCTTTGAGTCAATCAGCTTACTCGATGTCTACCACGCTGTTGACAGTGTTCCCAATACACTCTTCCAAATACATGAAAATTCTAATCCTGATTGTATCGTAGGTTCT
The DNA here is from genome assembly GCF_000525915.1 of Brochothrix campestris FSL F6-1037. Classification (GTDB taxonomy): domain Bacteria; phylum Bacillota; class Bacilli; order Lactobacillales; family Listeriaceae; genus Brochothrix; species Brochothrix campestris. The sequence continues at coordinate 8,477 of NZ_AODH01000023.1, forward strand.
GAAATCGAAAAGGTTTTAGCGGATGTCTTATTTAAAGCCCAACAAAAAATGGAAGCTTACCTTGCTACACAGACAATTGATTCGATAGTAAAACAAATTATTACATTAAATGAAGCGAAAGAGTGATTCGATGACCTTATACTGGCAAACACCAGAACATCCTCATAGTAGTTTTCAACCACCACAAAACTATGACCGTTTTTATCACGAAACCATTGACGGATTACTGGCTAAAAACACCCTAGCGACGATTGAACCAACCTCGTATGGTTTTGACTTTTTAGAAGTGTATCGTGTGCTACCGATTGAAGCCGTTACAACCGTTACAGGCTTTGAGCACGAACAAACGTTGGCAGGTACAACCTTTTATTTTGCTAAGGATGGACCACGCATGCTTGGGTTTCATTACCGTACCCACTCAATTGAACCGACTGTGATTTTTGCTGATTTCGAAACATTAAACAGCTTTCAAGTTGCAGCCTCTTTAACTGCCTTTAACGAGAAACTTCAACTGAAACTTTTCGAAGCCACTGATATTTTAACGTGGTCGGCTGATAAAATCGCATTTCATATATATCATTATGATACTACTGCGTTTATACATGCAATCCAAGCAATCGAAGATTACCCTGACAAAAACTTTTGGACAACCGTTTGCCAAAGACGTTTTAAACGTGGACAGCCGCTTGAACAACAAGCAATTGCTACTGCTGTTTTGGATCAGGTGCTTTACTTCCGTCGAAAGTTACCCGCTGACTGGCTCATCCCTTGGCAGCGCCTCCTTAATACAGCACCAACCGCCTCCACGTTAGCACTAATTGAAATGGAATGGTAAATAAAAGCGAAAGCCTGTCTCCTTGTTAAGAGTCGGCTTTCGCTTTATTTTTCTTAGCTAATTCAGCACTTAATTTCACTGCCTTATTAATTTGAACCTCAAACAAGACACGTTTCTTCTCATTTTTGATTGTTTTTATTTGTTCTTTCGCCTTTTTTTATTTGTGCGTCGGTCACTTTAGGTGCTAGTTTAGCTTGCTCGCCATTTGTAAATAGCTGACCAATCGTCACTTCGAGCTCATCACTCGCTGCTAGCCAGTCAATTAATTCTGTTTGTTTGGCTAGGGCTTGCTCTTGTATTTTTGCATTGCTAATGTTTTCAACTGGCAACTCTCGCACTTTCACACTCGTTAAATCATCAATGAATTGATCGCCATCGTCCGTTGTAAAGGCATCTAGCTGCTCGATAAGATCATTTTGCTGCTCCAATAACAGAGTTGCTTGTTTAATTTGTTTCGCTAATTTATTTTTCTTTGTTTCATCCTCAATCTCTGCCGTTGCCGTCCGGGCATTATTTAACGTTATTTCAGTTACACCATCTGCCAGTCGCTCATCTTTATACAAACGATTAACAATTAAGGTAGCCTTTTGGACCTTCGCTTCTTCAATCGCTTTTACATTGTTAATATGTCGCACTGCAAAAATAACTGCAATAATAATAATCAGTACCGTTAAGACAAAAAAAAAGCCCGAATAACTTGTTTTTTGAATTGCTCTTCTCGCTCATCGACTACAATCCTCTCAATAAATACTCTAATTTATTAATCACTTTATTGTATCACATCTCGTTTACAAATGGATAAACTTCTAGCCAGACTAAAAGCCAGTGTCGCAACACTGGCTCAGACTAAAACTATGTTCACCACTCTCGTTCTGCGGTTATTTATGTTTTGTTACCTTATCCAGCTGACCAATAACAACATAACGTTTCGTTGTTGCACTAGCTGTATCACACGTAAATAACGTGATTCGATCATCGTTTTTATCATCTAAAATATCAACCTGTGTCTCATCGACAATTTTTGTTTCAGTAACTCGATAGTGATAATCTTTTTTCTTATTCGTAATGATGATTTCAGCCTTTTCTTTAATGTTCATCAATGGTCCAAACAGTAATTTTTCATCACGCATGTGATGACCCGCTAATGAGTAATTTCCTTTACCCATCACTTGATTATCAAGCATTGTTGTTGCCCCACCGAGTAAATTCGCATCGTTTGTTCCTTTTAAAATCGGTAAATGCAGTTTAACACTTTTAATTTCAATTTCGCCGATGATGGCATTTTTATCGACATTCATACTGTTGTTAAACACAGTCGTCAACGACGGACGTTTAACTGCATCGTAATCATTCTTCGCTTTATTTTTATCATTATCACTCAATTGACTCGCAGTGATTGAACTATCGACTTGACTCATGTTGGCAATAATCATGTTTTTAATCCATGGTGATAAAATTAGTAAAAGACCGATTATTAAAATGATGATAGGTAAAAGCAACTTCTTTTTTTGCATTATTGGACATTCCCTTCTTAAATAGATTGCTCTAGTCTTTACATCTTACCCTATTTTTTTCTAAGATGCACTTTAAAACATAAAAAAAAAAAGGCGGAAGCTGACAGTTTTCTGCGAAAGAGACTATTTACTCATCGAGAGAACGCTATTGACTGCCCTCACTTATGACTGAAGCAATCAAACAGCTTACGATGTTTCGAGTTAATCAATAGAAACTTATCACTCGCTAGTAAAACGTTTCAAACTGAACGCGTGTCATTTCAAAAAAGTTTTTTTAAAAAAAAAGGGACACCTGAGCAATCCAGTATTAAAATCGAATAAACAGGTCTTTCAAGGTTTTGAGAGACACGCGTTGGTTGCGTAATTGCGTTTCATAAACGGTCAGTTGGGACAAAAACATAAAGAACTTTTCGAAATCCAAAGAAAGATGCCAATGAAATTGGTGCCACGCCATCTTCGCTGTACTTTTTTCCTTTCTTTAGACTATTTGACCCTTTAATTGTCAAATAAAATGCAACATAATATTGCAAAAGACTTCATACCGTGTTTTACAGTTTAAACATTTTTGAGTCGATAATTACGTTTAGATGTAAAAATATCAATGTTCGCCTCTCTGTATGTTGTGATGTCTGTTTATTAGGCAAATATTCTCGCAATAGACTCTTTGTCTTTTCATTTGTCCCACACTTCCAAGATGAATTAGGATGCGCAAAATAGAATGTGGTGTTATCAAGGAAATCAGCAATTTTTCGAATCGAAAGATTTTGTTCAATCCATCCATGTAAGTCTTCACGTTCAAATAGGGTAAGATGTTGGTAGTGATTCATAACTATTAATCCTCTTCGAATAAGTTGTGTAGTAACTTCTATTCTACTGAATATTTATTTATGGGTCTTTTTTGTAGCGTTGCACTTCAATTGTAAATTCAAGCCATAAAAAAAAAGTTAGTTTTTCAACTAACTTTTGGTGTTCGCTAATATGATGATGCTTATTTAATTTGATCTAACGATAAGCCTAGTGCTTTTGCAACACGTTCACCATAATCTTTATCGGCTTTATAGAAGTGTTGTGTTTGACGAATTTTAATTTCTTCTAATCGGACAGTGCTTAACCCACCGACGATATTATCAACTAAACGTTGTTTTTCTTCTTCGCTTAATAAACGGTATAAATCACCAGGTTGTGTATAGAAATCATCGTTAGCATGCGCATGGTTCGCAGCAATGCCTTCGAGTTTCAAGGTTGCATATTTATCAACAGGTGATTCTTTCGGTCCGCCAAAACTATTCGGTTCATAATAAACACTTGAACCGCCATTGCTATCGCTGCGCATTGCACCGTCGCGTTGGTAGTTGTTAATCGGATTTTTTGGTTGGTTAACTTTTAACAAGTTATAGTTTGGTCCGATGCGATGACGTTGCGTATCTGGATAAGAGAACACACGACCATGTAACATTTTATCTGGTGATAAATCAATGCCAGGTACGATGTTTGCTGGTGAAAAGGCCGCTTGTTCAATTGTTGCAAAATAGTTTTCCGGGTTACGGTTCAAGATCATTGTACCGACTTCGATTAACGGATAATCTTTTTGTGAGATTGTTTGCGTTACATCAAACGGATTAAAGCGATATTTCGCTGCATCTTCTAACGGCATGATTTGAACATGGAGAGTCCATGACGGAAAATCACCATCTTCAATCGCATAGAATAAATCTTGTGTATGGTAATCAGGATTTTGACCAGCTAAACGTTCAGCCGCTTCAACAGTTAAGTTTTTAACCCCTTGGTTTGTTTTGAAGTGATATTTCACCCAGAAGCTCTGGCCCTCAGCATTTGTCCAACGATATGTATGACTACCAAAACCATGCATATGTCTAAATGAGGCCGGAATCCCGCGGTCAGACATTAAGATTGTTACTTGATGTAATGATTCTGGTGATAACGACCAGAAATCCCAAGCAGCAGTGGCGCTTTTTAGATGGGTTTGCGGATCGCGTTTTTGCGTGTGAATAAAGTCAGGGAATTTAAGCGGGTCTTTAATGAAGAAAACCGGTGTATTATTACCAACGATATCATAGTTTCCTTCTTCGCTATAGAAACGGACAGAGAAGCCACGTGGGTCACGCACTGTATCGGCCGAACCAAGTTCACCTGCAACAGTCGAGAAACGCGTTAAAATTTCAGTTTCTTTACCAACTGCTGATAAGAAATCAGCACGTGTGTATTTTGTTAAATCATTTGTTACTTTAAAAACACCATGTGCACCTGCACCTTTGGCATGAACGACACGTTCTGGCACACGTTCACGGTCAAAATGAGCCATTTTCTCAATGAAATGTACGTCTTGTAATAAGACCGGACCATTAACACCTGCGGTCATCGTGTTTTGGTTATCGCCAACTGGCGCACCGGTATTCGTTGTTAACTTGTTGTTCGTCATATTGAGCACCTCTTTTCGTTTATAATAATTATTATTTAATAATCATTATTCCCCCTAATTTTAATCGGTTAATTTGATTTATGCAAGCATTAATCTTTAATTATCAGAAAATAATCAGACTGTCATTTTACCTCATCCTGTCATTGATATATTTCTTTACTTTGGCATTTACGACCAGTTTGTGGTATTATTGTTTCAGTCTAACAGGTAGCCTTTACGTCCGAGTAAAAGTAGTCACCTGTTTGTTTTTATTGACGTTAAAACCTGAAAAATAGGAGAGATTAAAACATGAGTCGTTTAAAAATCAAACAACCCTTCAGTAGTGCCTTATTGTTTTGCTTACTAGCGGTTATATTATTTTGGATTAAATCCTACATCACTTATAAATTCGCCTTCACCTTAGGCATTGAAAATGGAGCCCAATCCTTCTTACTATTGCTTAACCCTCTAAGTGCAACCTTGTTCTTCATTGGACTTGGCCTATTCGCGAAAGGGAGACGCGCCTTTATTTGGATGATACTCGCGGACTTCCTCTTGAGCTTATTGCTTTATTGCAATGTTGTCTATTACCGTGAATTTGCTGATTTCATCACCGTTCCAACGATGTTACAATCATCAAACTTAGGAGATATGGGTGGCAGCATTATGGCATTAATGCGCCCGGTCGATTTCCTTGTCTTTACCGATGTTGTGCTCTTAATTTTATTACTTGTTTTCAAAGTATTTGTTCCTAACAAAGCGGTGCGTGTTCGTCCCCGTAAAACCTTAGGAATTTTAACGTTAGCGGTTGCCTTATTTGCAGCCAACCTATCATTAGCTGAAATTGATCGTCCGCAATTACTTTCACGTGGGTTTGATAATAACTACGTCGTGAAATATCTCGGTATGACCAACTTCATGTTATTCGATACTTATCGTACTGCGAAATCAACAAAAGAAAAAGCGAGTGCGAGCGGTACCGATACGCAACAAGCGCTCGATTTCACTAAAAAGAACTATGCTGTGCCAAACGAAAAATACTTTGGTATCGCTAAAAACAAAAATGTTATATACATCCATTTAGAGTCTTTTCAACAATATTTAGTTAACTTTAAGCTAAATGGTGAAGAAGTGACACCAAATATTAATAAGTTCTTCAAAGATAAAGAAACCATCGCCTTTGATAATTACTTTCATCAAGTCGGTCAAGGTAAAACAAGTGATGCCGAAATGATGTTAGAAAACTCATTGTACGGTCTTGCTAGCGGATCGGCCTTTACGTCTAAAGGTGACAATGTCTATCAATCACAGCCTGCTATTCTCGGTCACCATGGCTACGATAGCGCGGTATTCCATGGTAACACACGGTCGTTTTGGAATCGTGATGCCGTATATAAAGAGTTCGGTATTAAGAACTTTTTCGACTCAAGCTACTATGACATGAACGAAAACGATACGCTTAATTACGGTCTGAAAGATAAACCCTTCTTTACAGAATCGATTCCAATGTTAGAAACATTGAAACAACCGTTTTATGCGAAGTTCATCACCTTATCCAATCACTTCCCTTACCCAATAAGTGCTGAAGACGCTACGATTGATGGGGCAAATTCAGGCGATTCAACAGTTGACGGTTCTTTTCAAACTGCCCGTTACCTCGATGAGGCACTTGGACAGTTTATGACCTATTTAAAGAAATCAGGTCTGTATGACAACTCTGTGATTGTTATGTACGGCGATCATTACGGCACGTCAGACAACCGCTCAGATGCACTTGGTAAAGTTTTAGGTGACGATGACGTTACTGATTTCGATGTTGCCCAACTACAGCGTGTGCCACTCATGATACACGTTCCTGGTGTCGATGGCTTTGTTGACCATTCCTATGGCGGCCAAGTTGATACGTTACCAACGGTCTTACACTTACTCGGTATCGATAGTAAAGACTACCTGCAATTTGGGACTGACTTATTATCAACCACTCATAACCAAACGATTCCATTTAGAAATGGTAACTTTGTAAGTAACACGGTTTCTTATATTGGTGGTAAGTATTACGACCAAAAAACCGGCACCGTCTTGACCGATGAGCAGGTAACAGATGAGATGAAAGAGCAACATAATTACGTCAATAATGTGCTCGGTTTCTCTGATAAAGTCCTCCAACAAGATTTACTCCGTTTCTATACACCTGAGGGTTTTACCCCTACTAAACGGTCAGACTATACGTACGGTAACAACTCAACAACTGCTAAGAAAACAGACACAAAAGATGAGAAGTAATTGCTAGATTGCACCTTTCATGCTAAACTAGCTATATATAATTTTATGGTGAGACAGTTTAGGCGTATGATGCCTAAATGCTTTTTTTAGAAAAGACTCCTGCTAGCTACTAGCGGAAGTCTTTTTTTTCTGATTACTATTATTAACTAACTATTAAATGAGGTGGCTATCGTGAAAAAAGAAATAACATTTAACATCACAAAAATTATGATTGGTTCGTTTATTTTCGCCCTTTCAGTCAACATCTTTGCCCTTCCTAACAACCTTACTGAAGGTGGTGTCACCGGGACAACGATGATTCTCTTTTATTTATTTGGGATTGCACCGGCTCTCACCAACTTAATTTTTAACGGCGTGCTGATGTTTTTAGGCTATAAATACTTGGACAAATCAACCTTCTATTATACCATTGTTACCATTGCCTTCATGTCACTCTTCTTGAAGTTAACACATACGTGGGGCGCTGAATTTCACTCTCCACTTGTTGCAAGTGTTGCAGCTGGTATCTCAATGGGTGTCGGTATCGGTCTCATTATGAATAGTGGGAGTACCACGGCGGGATCAGCGATTCTAGCGAAGATGGCAAATAAATACCTTGGTTGGAACACGAGCTACGCCTTATTGTTTTTCGATCTCATCGTCGTTATCCCATCGGGCTTTGTCATTGGCTTTGAAAATATGATTTTCACTGTTATCTCGCTCTACATCTCGACAAAGGTACTCGATTTAATTTTAGAAGGTGCCAACGTCAAAAAATCAATCATCATTATTTCTGAAAAGCATGAATTGATTGCGAATACAATTGAGCAACAAATCGAACGTGGCATCACTGTTCTTCATGGTCACGGTCACTATACGAAACAAGCCAAACAAGTCCTCTATGTGGTTGTTAGTCGGCAACAGCTCCGCATAGCAACCCAATCCATCCGTGAAATTGATGAACATGCCTTTATTATTATTAATGATGTCAAACGCGTCGAAGGTGAAGGTTTTACTCATAAGATAACGAACATCACCAAAAAAGAGAACTAAAAAACGAATGCACGATCGAAAGATTGAAGCGACCCCCAAAAGTTAGACCAAAAATCTAACGTTTGGAGGTCGCTATTTTTATGGCAAAATATAATTTTGAATTTAAATTTAGAATCGTTCAAAAATACCTTGATGGAGAAGGCCTATTGTATCTAGCGAATAAATATGAATTGAAAGATAAGAAACAGATACTAAGGTGGGTTAATATTTATAAAGAATTTGGTGAAGAAGGTCTTTTTAGAAAGCGTCAAAATCAAAAATATTCTGTTCAATTCAAGTTAGATGCGATAGAGTTATATCAAACAAGTGAAATGTCCTATCGTGATGTGGCTAATGCCATAGGCATTAATAATCCACCTCTGATTGCATCATGGATGCGTAAGTTTAGAGAGGATGGAGTCGAAGGACTTTCAAAAACGAAAGGACGTCCTTCTAATATGTCTAAGAAAAAGAAAGCTGTAAAAAAAGTTGCAATATGTGAAATAGCTGGAGAACGCGACCGCATCAAAGATTTAGAGAAACAAGTGCGTTCGCTTCAAATTGAGAATGCCTTTTTAAAAGAATTGAGGAAGCTGCGAAAACTGGAAGCTCAACAAAGACAAAAGAATCAGTCGCACGAATCATCGACAGCCTCCGAGGATCATTCAAATTAGTTGAGCTTCTTGAAACATTAAAATTTCCTAAAGCAACCTATATGTATTGGAAGAAACGCTTTAATCGCTTAAATCCAGATCAAGATATCGAAAATAAAATGTTAGAAATTCGTCAAGAACATAAGGATTATGGTTGCCTTCGAATGAAAAAAGAATTGGAAAACTACGGATTATCTATCAATAAAAAGAAAGTTCAACGTTTGATAAAAAAATTAGGTATCGAGGTGAAATCCTATACTAGAAAGTCACGTCGATATAGTTCTTATCGTGGCAAGGTCGGTAGAATTGCTAAAAATCTTATTCATCGACGATTCTACACGAGTATTTGCCATCAAAAAATAACAACTGATACAACCGAGTTCAAATATTTTGAAGCAGACACCTCAGGTGTCATTCGTCAGAAAAAACTTTATTTAGATCCTTTTATGGACCTATACAATAGTGAAATTCTTTCTTATCGAGTATCAGAGAAGCCGAATGCAGCAGCTATTATAAACGGATTAGCAGATGCTATCAAGACAACAAATAATTGCCCTTTTCGTAGAATATTCCATTCAGACCAAGGATGGGCTTATCAAATGGCTGCATGCAGTGATAAACTCAAGGAACATAAAATCTTTCAAAGCATGTCCCGAAAAGGGAATTGTTTAGATAATTCTCCTATGGAAAACTTCTTTGGTCTTTTGAAACAAGAAATTTTCCATGGTGAAATCTATCATAGCTTCGAGGAACTCAAACGAGCGATTGATCGCTATATTCACTACTACAATAATAAACGTATGAAAAAGAAGCTAAACTGGCAAAGTCCCGTTCAATTTCGTAAAACAGCACGATTAGTTGCGTAGTCAGCCATTTTAAAACATGAAAAAAAGGAGTGGATTTCTCCACTCCCTAAAAGTCTAACTTTTGGGGGTCACTACAGATATCGATCGTGCATTCGTTTTTTTTGTTACTTACTTTCTATCGCTTCATACTTAACGGGTGACTGTAGATCAACGTTATTGTCTGCTGCTACTTGAACCACAATTAAATATGAGCAATAGACCGTTAAAATTAGACCGGCAACTGTAAGCGCGACACGGAAAGATGTTCCCATGAGTTGTTTACCTCTCTTTTGAGTAGAATTGTCAGCAGAATTGCTCGGCAATCTGTCGGTCTGACATCCTTATTGTATGCTGTTTGATTCAAAATTGCAATCAAAGCTGTTACTTTCGTAATTTAATTTCGTCAATTTTATGATTTTCGCCCTTTTTCAGAATCAATTTTGCTCGATTACGAGTCGGCTCAATGTGTTTTTCTAAGTTAATTTCATTGATGCGATGCCAGACATCATCAGCAATCGCTAAAGCTTGTTCATCGGTTTTATCAACATACGTATGAAAATATGATTCTGGTTTTAAAAAAGGCCGTTTCACGTAAAAGCATAAACCGTTCGACGTACCATTTTTGAATCAATCCCTTATCAGCATCCATATAAATTGAAAAATCGAAGAAGTCAGTGGTGAAAAACGGTTGTTTGAGATTGCCTTGCAATACATTAACCCCTTCAACAATCACGACATCGGGTTCAATTAAGGTTTGTTTTTCATCCGACAAGACATCATAGGTTAAATGCGAGTAGAGTGGTACTTGAATTTCTGTTTGACCACTTTTCAATTCACTCAAAAAACGAATGATGCGGCGGCCATCATAACTTTCAGGAAAGCCTTTACGATCCATCATATCAGCCTTTCGAAGCACTTTATTCGGGAATAAAAAACCATCAGTCGTCACTAACTCAACATTTAATGCTGGTAAAGCATAGCTTAACAAAACTTGCAGCAGTCGTGCAATCGTACTTTTCCCAACTGCGACACTGCCAGCAATCCCAATAATAAACGGGGCAGGCTTATCTGTTTTCTTCAGAAACTGATTTAATTCGGTGTTTTTCGTTTGAAACTCTTTAATATGAATGGCTAATAATTTAATTAATGGGAGGTAGACTTCTTCTACATCTGCTAATGATAATCGGTCATTTAAACTTTCAATCCGCGTTAACTCAGATAGGGATAAATCTGGTAGTGTGATTTTTTCTAACGTTTTCCATTCCGATCTTGTAAACGTACGATATAAGGCTTCTTTCATTTTAAGTATCCTTTCAACGCTATAAATTAAGCACTGGCTCCAACTTCTACATTATACTTGAATTCACGCTGATTGAACAATCACAACCCTCACCGCTGAGTCTTTAATTGCTTATTATTTCGGAAAATTGGTATAATGGTAAAGAAGTGAAATTAAAGGAGTGAACGAGATGAATAAATTTTTAAAATGGCTATTTGTAGGATTTGCGACACTTGTATTATTGCCCTTTACGGTGCTTTTTTTCATATTCCGTAAAGCTAAAGGCGTGCCCATCGCCCACCCTGAACAATTAGAAAACTTAAACGATGACGCTAAAGAATACGTTAAAACAAGCGGTAGTACGACTGATATTGGCAGCCGTTATAAATACATCCGTGTAACCGATAAATTAACACCTGTACGTCCCTCTGTTCACGTAGGACTGGTTGAAGATAAAAAAATCGCGGGACCAAAAGGCACTCAGTTGCCGATTAGAATTTATACACCGATTAAAGATGGCCCTTACAAAGTAATGCTTTACTTCCATGATGGTGGCTTCATTAACGGCAATCTCCAAACAACTGATGCGCTTGCACGTGACATCGTTGAAGAAACTGGTTTCAAAGTCATCACAGTCGAATACCGCTTAGCTCCCGATGCGCCGTTTCCTGCTGCTGTCGAAGATGCATTCGCAGCCTTAGAATGGGCACAGGCTCATCCTGCTAGCCTTGAATACGACGGTTCTGGTTTTATCGTTGCCGGTGAAGGTTCTGGTGCTAACCTCGCGGCTGTTATTAGTATTTTAGCCCGCGACAAACAATCTGAAGCGAAGATTAGTGAACAACTCTTATTTAGCCCGATCACTGATATTTTCTCGCGTGACGCCAGTGTCTTATACCCCTCATTTGATATTTTTGATGAAGGCTTTGTTCTTACCAAAGATGGCTTAGATAAGATGTTTAGCCTCTACATAGCTGATAATTATGAACTGAAATACAATCCTTTATTAGCACCTATTCGCACTAAGGACTTAACTAACTTACCGCCAGCACTTATTATTTCAGCACAATTTGATCCATTACGTGATCAAGCTCGCAAATATGCTGATGTCTTAGCCAAAGCTGGTGTAACAGTTGAACATCATGAAATCGAACGCGTAACGCACGGTTACATGGCGCATTTACCAAATGCTGCTGCTCATGTTTTACAACTCGTTAACAAATTCGTTAAATAAAACCAAAAGAAGGCCACACTTGCATCCTAGCAAGTGTGGCCTTCTTTTCATGATTAATATTTAGAAACAATGCGACCGTTTAAAGGCTGTACCGGACGATTAGAGCCATTTAACAAATTAACAAAGGCTGTATACTGTTCGTGGCTAATAATCATTGGACGCTTCCTCACCATCCATGTCACGCATTCTAGTGTCGGTGGTGTTGTTAACGAGCCATCATACACATAAATTGTTTCACGGCTGTCGGCAATTAAGGTTGCTGGGTTAAACTGCCAGCTGCCTTTTTTACCTTCGGACTGAGCCAGTTGCCATTGCTCAGCTAAACCAGCCAAGAGACGGTTATCGCGCTCGCCAATTTTCATGAAAAAGGCCCGTACAATCACACCGCCCTGCTCATTCGTATGGACAAGATGACCTTCAAGCGGATAATGAAATCCATCCATCTGATGTTCACTTGGCATGTGCATGTGCCAGTTTGTTAAATGGTATTTAACACCGCGGTATGTCAAATAATTGGTGTTTTCTTGTGGATAAGCATGAAAGACACGATCGCCCTTCATCTCACAATCAAAGGTTAAATTTGTGTAGTGATACGTTACTGGTAGTACAGATACAGCGGTAAGCGCATCTGCGCGTTCGATGTTAATCGGAGACTGTGCTAAGCCGGTTTTTGCGATGGCAAACGCCTCACATAAATCGCCCCAGTCTGTACTCCCAGTACCGTCTAGCTTATATGTCCATTGTTTTATTTGTTGAATCCCCATCGTCTTACCCCCTATAGCAAATCGGGCGATAGTTACTGAAACAGAACCGTCCCGTTGTCTTGCCTTAATTTAGTCTTATTATAAGCCTAATTTTACAATTTGTCACCGTTTAGCCATTTTTAATTGCAAATATAGTTCATTGTAGAGGGATAACTTTTCGGGACCTAAGTCAGCATAGACTTCGAGCCCTTTCACTTCAGAAAAATCAGGGTAAAAACGTTCATCATTGGCCACTTCCAGTGGTAAAAAGGCCTTAGCTTTCGTCACCGGTGTTGAGTAACCGACGTAGTCTGCATTAGCAGCGGCATGTTCTGGCTCCAACATGAAATTGATAAAGGCATAGGCAGCCTCCTTATTTTTGGCTTTTTTTTGGAATTGCCATCGTATCAAACCAAAGGTTCGTTCCTTCTGAGGGGATGACGTAATCAAGTTCAGCATCTTCCTGCACAATGTTAGCTGCCTCGCCTGACCATACGACGCCGAGGGCTGACTCTTTATTTTGAATCATCAATTTGATCTCGTCCCCGACAATCGCTTTGACATTCGGCATCAATTGTTTCAGCTTTGTCTGTGCCTCGTCGAGATGGGTTGGGTTCACATCGTTCAACGAGTAACCTAACGTATTGAGCCCCATTCCCATCACTTCACGCGCCCCATCAACGAGCATGATTTCACCCTTTAATTCGGGACGATATAAATCTGACCAACTTGTAATCGTCAAACCATCGAGCATGCGACTGTTATATAAAATCCCGACTGTTCCCCAAAAATACGGAATTGAATAATTATTGCCGTCATCATAATTTAAGTGTCTAAAGTTCGCATCGATGTTATTAAACTGTGAGATCTTTGTTTTATCGAGTTTCTCAAGCAGGTTGGCTTTTTTCATTTTAGCAATTGTATAGTCAGACGGTACGATTAAATCGAAGTTGGTTCCGCCTTGCTCAATTTTGGTCATCATTGCCTCGTTGCTATCAAACGTTTGGTAACTGACATGTATGCCCGTTTCCTTCTCAAAGGTTGTAATTAACTCCGGGTCGATGTAATCGCCCCAATTGTAAATCGTTAAGGTATTTCCAGCAGTATTGCCGCTGGCCGCATTCATTTTAACGGCAATTAACAAAATGATTAAGGCGACGACGATAATGCCAGAAAAAAAAATAAACTAATCGTTTCATTTACGTATCCCCTTTGCTCGTTTGTCTTTAATGCTTAAGAAGTAATAACCTAATACGAGTGCTAACGTAATCACAAACAGGATGGTTGAAATCGCATTGATTGAAAGTGATACACCCGTTCTTGCCCGTGAATAAATTTCAATACCTAAGGTTGAAAAACCGTTTCCGGTCACAAAGAAAGTAACAGCAAAGTCATCCAGTGAGTATGTTAACGCCATAAAGAACCCCGCAAAGATACTCGACGTCAGCGAAGGTAAAATCACCTTCGTGAGGACCTGCCACTGGTTAGCACCTAAATCTTGGGCGGCACGGACGAGTGATGGACTCATTTCATTTAATTTTGGCAATACCATTAGCACGACAATCGGTACGCTAAAGGCAATATGGGCAATTAAAACCGAGGCAAAACCGAGTTTCAAACCGACCATTGTAAAGAGGATTAAAAAGGAGGCCCCAATAATGACATCCGGTGAAACGATTAAAACGTTGTTTAACGTTAAGATACTGTTTTTATACTGACGTTTTGGTGCGTAACGAATGGCCAAAGCACCAAACACACCAATAATGACCGCGATGGTTGACGATAGTAGCGCAATCGCAAACGTATCGAGCACGATCATAATCAACCGTTTATCTTGAAACACTTCTTGATAATAGTCCAAGGTGAAACCCGAAAAATTAACCATTGTGCCTGCCTTATTAAACGAAAACAACGCCATGTATAGGATTGGCACATAGAGCACTGCAAAGACAGCGACTAAATAGACATTGCCCCATTTCATTTGTTTGTTCATTCGCCCGCTCCTTTCTTACCACTCATGGCAAACATAATAATTCCCATCGCCACAATGAGAACGACGGCAATAGTGGAACCCATTCCCCAGTCTTGGGTCACGAGAAAATGTTGTTCAATGGCTGTTCCGAGTGTCACAACGCGATTGCCCGAAATTAAACGGGTAATCATAAAGAGTGACAAGGCGGGAATAAAAACAGCCTGCGTGCCGGCTTTAATGCCATCGAGTGTTAATGGGAAAATCACGCGACGAAATGTCTGAGCGCTTGAGGCCCCTAAATCACGTGAAGCCCGAATGAGCGATGGATTTAAATCTTCTAACGCGTTGAAAATCGGCATGATCATAAACGGTATGAAGATGTAGGTCGTGACAAATACGTAGCTAAAATCGGTAAACAATAGCTGTTGGGCGGGTATCCCAAAGAAGCTAAACACCTCATTGACTGGGCCATAGGCGCCAAATAAACCGATGAAAGCATAGGTTTTCAACAATAAATTAATCCAGGTGGGTAAAATAATTAATAACAACCATAGTTGTTTATGCTTCGTATGTGTTAATAAATAAGCCGTTGGATACGCCACTGCCAAGCAGAAAAACGTCACTAAAAACGCATACCAAAACGAACTCAAGGTCATTTTTAAGTATACCGGTGTTGCAAAGCGGCGGTAGTTATCGAAGGTGAAGTGACCGCTAATATCAAACAATGAATAGTAGGCGACAAGCAAAACCGGCAATATCACAAATAAAATAATCCATAAGAAATAAGGAACTGAATACAGGCGTCGAAAAGTTTTACTCATTAGGACACCTCATACGCTTCAAGTCGTTTGTCGAACTCGGCCTCAGACTCATCCAAGCGCATGACATGGATGTCTTCGGCGTTAAACTCCAACCCGATTGTATCGCCAACACTTGCTTTCTTCGTCGAATGCACAAGCCAATCATTCCCCTCGCTATCGACTGCGAAAATTTCGTAATGGACACCGCGGAACAACTGTGATGTCACAGTGACTTGTAACTTGCCCTGGTGTTGCTCTGTTAAAACTAAGTCTTCGGGGCGGATTACAATTTCAATCGCTTCATTCGGACGTAAGCCTTGATCAACACAGTCAAACTGTTTGCCTGCAAAAACTACCTTAAAATCGGATAACATGTTGCCCGCGATAATATTTGATTCACCAATGAAATCAGCCACAAACCGGTTGATTGGTTCATCATAGATGTCAATTGGTGTGCCGCTTTGTTGAATCTCGCCCTCATTTAAGACAAAAATTTCATCTGACATCGCCAACGCTTCTTCTTGGTCATGGGTAACAAAAATAAAAGTAATCCCTAAGCGACGTTGTAACTGCCGCAATTCATTTTGCATCGCGACCCGCAATTTCAAATCCAATGCCGATAAGGGTTCATCGAGTAAGATGATGTCAGGCTCATTAACAATTGCCCGGGCAATTGCCACACGTTGACGTTGACCACCACTCATTGCTTGGATGTCACGGTTAATAAAACCTGATAAATTCATCATCGCTAACGCTTCTTCGACCTTTTTGACAATCACTTTTTCACTTACTTTTTTTAAACGGAGACCAAAGGCAACGTTTTCGAACACATTCAAATGAGGAAATAAGGCGTAATCTTGAAAAACCGTATTAATCGGTCGTTTATTCGGTGGTAAATGGTCGATTTTTTCACCATTTAATAAAATACGGCCACTGGTAATGTCTGTAAAACCAGCAATCAATTGTAAAATGGTTGTTTTGCCACAGCCTGATGGGCCAAGTAACGTGTAAAACTTCCCTTTTTCAATCGTAAAATTCATCTCGTTCAAGACGAGGGTGTCATCATATTTTTTTGTGACATTTTTAAATTCAATGATAGGTGTCGTCATGTCATTCTCCTTTATAGGTAAGAGTTCGTTGCTACAAGTACAATTACACTTTTAGTGTCACTGTCGCTATAAATCCGATGAGGCTGTGACGCTTGAAAATAGAGAGCTTCGCCCGCTTTTAGTCGATGGACTGTTTGTCCAAATTGAATCTTGATAACGCCGGCTAAACAATAGCCAAACGTTTCGGATAATGACGGTTCAAATTGTTTGAAACTGCCTTTTTGGGGGAAGGTTAAAATCACCGGTTCCATTTCTTTTTCATTTGATTCTGGTACGAGCCACTTAATTTGATAGCCTTTTTCAGTATCTTCGTAATACGTATGTTCTGCTTCATCGTAAATGATTTTTTGCTGTTGTGTTTTCTCATCAAAGAAACTTTTGGGGCTCACACCAAGCACTTCTAATATATCAAAAAAAAGTTTCCATCGAAGGTGAACTGCTCTCATGTTCAATTTGCGAGATATACCCCTTGGATAAATCAGTCCGTTCTGCCAACTCTTCTTGTGTTAAGCCTTTTTTTTAAGCGTAAATTTTTCAAACTTTGGCCGATATTCATTCGAAACCTCCTTGTTAGTCTTCTTTACAACGTTACGTTGTGTTAGTGCAACGGTACGTTGAATCGATACAACCTCAAGTTTAGTCTAAGTAAACTTATAGTTTACTAACAACGTAATTATACTCTATTATGCAAGAATTGCAATATCGAATAAGAGCTTTTTCTTGACCTTTTTATTTAATGTAACTACAATGGTTACATAAAGGGAAATATAAAACTGGAGGTAATAACAATGAAATTAGCAATTATTGGTGCAAGTGGTAAAGCAGGACAATTTATTTTACAAGAGGCGCTTGATCGCAAACTCGATGTGACTGCGATTGTGCGTAACAAGGCGAACATTTCACAACCGGTTAAGGTGATTGAAAAAGAGGTGTTTGATCTCGAAACAGCTGATATCAACGCTTTCGATGTCATTATCAATGCCTTTGGTGCTAAACCCGGCGACGAAGAATTACATGTTAAAGCTGGACGCCATTTAATCAAAATTTTCACAAATACAACCACCCGCTTATTAGTCGTTGGTGGTGCTGGTAGTTTGTATGTTGATCCCGAAAAAATCACCCGTGTGATGGATACCCCTGAATTCCCCGCAGCCTTTTTACCGACTGCTTCCAACCAAGGGCAAAACCTTACCGATCTACAAGTGTCACCCATTAACTGGACCTTCTTAAGTCCGTCAGCCTTTTTTAATCCTGACGGTATTCGGACGGGTCACTACGTTGCTGGTCGCGATCATTTACTGGCTAACAAAGCGAATGAAAGTTATATCAGCTATGCGGATTATGCCATCGCGATGATTGATGAGGCTGTTCATCCGAAGCATCAAAATGAACGTTTCACTGTTGTCGGTGAAAGCAAGTAAGTTAATAGCAACAAAAAAGCAATCGTGCTCAGGCGAACTTGGGGACTGAACCCACAACACTGGACAGTCACAAAAAAGTATTATCCAACCAGTTTCAATTGAATTCGAGAATCGTTATACTAGGCAATATAATCTCTGGCAGTACGTTCAACAATTACCGTTGTTGTTCGCGTTAATCCGTCGAGATAGAACGTTTCAGACTTTAGCGTGGAATGAAACGATTCGATTGGGGCATTATCAGCGGGCATTCCTTCACGGGACATGCTCCTGGTAATGCCTTTGCTTTTGACTGCTTCTTGATACGCTGCGGATGTATAGACAGAACCATGATCACTATGCCGCATTGTCCCTTCGGGCAAGCTCGTTAATTGATTCAACGTATCTAATACAAGTAAGGTATCTTGCGTTTCTCCAATCGTATAATACTGGAAAGATATAATACTTTTCCACCAAATGGCAAGGCGGTAATATCCGTTACTAATCTTTCGAGCGGCTTTGTCGTAAAGAATTCGCGCTTTAGATAGTTTTCTGCGACAATTGTCGATTGACCCTTTCTTTTTCGTTGGAATACCAGATAGTTTCAGCTCAACAGCCTTCATTTTAATTTCATATAGATAACTTACACGTGTGCCGATAAAAAAATACACCTCCAAAGAATAATAGGTATCTATACCCGAAAATTCTTTGAAGATGCTTTTTTGTTTTGTCTAACCCTAAGGGGTCAGTCCGCCTGAACGCGATTGTTTTTTTAATCTTCGGTGGATTGACTATCCAACAAATAAGTTTCCATGAAGTTAATGTTTTGGCGAATGTCGTGGGCCATTTCCCGTGAAATCCGTCCTTCTTCATAAAATTGTTGCAGCGAATCCCGCTCCGCTTGCAGTGCTCGAATACGAATATCATTTTTAATAATTTCAAAATCGGCACTGTGTTTTAATGCACCTGTTTGATTTTTCAAGCGGCTAATAATCATTGATTGTTCGCTAATAATTGAGCTCACTAAGCGTTTGTTTTCTGGTGTAACATGCTCATTCAAGTAGCTCATCGCAGCGCGACCACTCTCTGCACGCCAATCTTTAATCGCTTGCAAATCCTGAGGTGAATATTTTTTCTTCTCACCGCTTGCTCGTTTTTGACGTTTACTTCGCAGTTGCAATGCCACATGCATGATGCTTACAAAGTAATAATTGAGACGCGTGCGTATCCGTCGTTCAATGCGTGTTTTCGTCGCATGAATTGTTTCGGATAAGCGATACGCAATTAACTTATTAATTTTACCTTCTTCAACGTAACGGTGTAAGAGCTCCTCTTGGATGGTTAACACTTTAATCCGTAACGCTTTCTCATCTGCCGACATTTGAATGCCGTATTCGTTAACGATTTGACCGCGTTGCACCCGACGAATCGAAGTCCGGTATTCTTCAATAATAACTTGCACCGCCGCCTTTATTTCTGGCTCTGGCTCTGATTCTAACTCGCGAATCACATCGCGGAAAATTTCAATTTGAATTCGGGCTTCAGCTTCTTCAATCGATTCACCGACTTGTAATTCAGCTTCCTCTTTTAAAATAATCGGCAACAAAACGTTCGATACGATTAATGAAACGAGGATGACACCCGCGGCTAAGAAAATAATTAACGCGCGCTCGGGGAACATCGCCCCACTTGCGAGGACGAATGGAATCGACATCGACCCAGCTAAGGTAACTGCACCGCGAACACCGGCGATTGAGATAATCGCACTGGATTCGAGCTGTTCTTTAACGGTTGTGTCCGTATCGTCGCGCTTTTGTTTACTGAGCAAACGCGGCACTAGCCATGAACCAAACACCCATACAAAACGAAGCACAATTAAGATAACATATAAAATCAAAATATATACGATGACCCGTTGATTGGATATCGCTGAATCTTCCCAAATACTCCCTAAAATATCAGGAATTTGTGACCCTAAAATGACAAACACTAAGCCATTGAGAATAAACACTAAAATATCCCACGTACTGGTCGAAACTAAATTCAACTTAACGACTTGGGTCGTGACACTCTTTTTCTCCATCCCATGCACAACACCAGCCATAACAACAGCAAGAATGCCTGAGACACCAATTTCTTCAGCTAAGATGTAAATAATAAAAGGTGTCACAATTTGCATTAAGAGATGGATCGTCACATCTTCCATACCGAAACGTCGCAACCAATGACGGATGCGGAGAATAAACCAAGCGGCAATTGCTCCGACAATTAAACCACCGACGGCGACCACCACAAAATTACCAGCGGCATTCCATAATGAGAAGGTGCCGGTTACCATTGCTGCAATGGCCATTTTAAAGGCAACAAGGCCCGAAGCATCGTTCATTAAAGCCTCACCTTCAAGCAATTGCATGATGTTTTTTGGCAGTTTAATCCGATCAGATAATGAACCCACGGCAACAGCATCGGTCGGCGATAAAATCGCTGCCAAAGCAAAGGCTGCCGGATATGGAATTGTTGGAATCATCCAGTGGATAAAATAACCAACTAAAAAGGTCGTTACAAAAACAAGTCCGACTGCCAGTAACACAATCGGGATCCGTAAGTTCCAGAGGGCTTCACTGTTCACTCGTTTACCATCATTAAAAAGTAACGGGGCAATAAAAAGCACTAAAAATAATTCCGGATCCAATTGTAAATGCCACAATGAAGGGATAAACGACAGGGCTGCTCCTAAAGCGATTTGAATCAATGGTACTGATACAAACGGAATAAAACGATTAATAACGTGCGATAAACCGATAATAAGTAGCATTATTAAAATAAAATCAAATATTGCCACCAAACCAACTCCTACTATTTTTTTCTATTCTTATTATCTCATACTAATTAATAGTTCGTCTAATATTAAGACCAGATACTTAGTCCTATTTTTTGATAAAACATACGAGGACTGTCGCCCCTCCTAAAAAAAAAACGCCTCCACCGTGAAAGCGGTGGGAGGACGTCGGTAGTATTCAATCTTCAATCACAATATAGGTCACCTTTAACGGGCCATGTACCCCTACAACTAGGATTGATTCAATATCGGCCGAATTCGACGGGCCTGATATAACATTAATGGCTGATCCGACCCGTTCCCCCGCTTCAATCCGGCGATTATAAGCTTTAGCCGCCTGCGTAATGCGGGGAACAAGTTGACTTTTTGGCGTGATGGCAATGTAGTGTACCGGTAAAAAATGCAAGGCGCGTCCTTGACCCGGAGTTGTTTCGACCACCACTGAGCCTGATTCAGCCAATAAATAATCACCAAAGACAATACCAATGTTGGCATTTGAGGCGTTCGTAATATTTAATTCACGATTTTCGATCCCTGGCAACCAGTGCGTGACCGTCGACTCTGGCCACGTTCCGTTCGCCAAGTCACCTAACCCATACTGGTGAAAGCGTTCATCGGTGGAAGTCATCACCGTTTCACTGCCGTATTGACGGGTAATTGTCAGCAAAGTAGCGGCTAATGCTGACGCTTTAGTTAAAACGACATCCGCGAGTAACGTTTCGCATTTCGCCTGTAAAATCGCCAACAATTCATCTGGTGACTTATCCGCCAACTGCGTGTGTGATAAGTTATTTAACGGCTCAAAATGAGTGACATCGGCTGTTTCTCGCGGACGTCCCAGTTTTTGTGCCAAGCCATTTAAAAAGGCATCGCGATTATGAATCTGTGTCATGTTTGTCACCCCGTTGTTTTTCACGTTCTTTAAACCATGAACGGAAATTATCTTTTTCTTTTACTGGCCGTGGTAAATCACGTACGTCGGTCCAGCCTTTAATTAGACCAGGCCCCTTTTTGATCACGCCATTCGTTGAAAAATTAATCGCGGCGACCGGGTCTTTGCTTGCGAGCACACCTAAACCGGCATGCGCCACTTTCAAGGCTGATTTAAAGAGGAACGGTTTGGCCGTACCTAAGGCAATCGCACGCATCTGTACATCTTGGAAGCCGTGCATCATCTTCTTCTCATCAGTCATGACGCGACGATGCTCAATCAATAACTGATGCAGTGGAATTTTAACCGGACACGTATCCGTACACGCCCCACATAAACTTGAGGCAAACGGTAACTCTTTGAATTCGTCATAGCCACCAATAATCGGTGATAAAATCGCGCCGACTGGGCCTGGATAAATCGAACCGTAACCATGGCCGCCAATGTGACGGTAGACCGGACAAACATTTAAGCAGGCACCGCAACGAATACATTGTAAAATCGATTGAAATTCCGTTCCCAACACTTTTGAACGGCCATTATCAACGATGACGACATGAAAATCTTCTGGTCCATCACTCTCGTCAGGTAGTTTTGGTCCAGCAAAGGTAATGTAAGTCGTTAAATCTTGACCAACAGCACTGCGGGCTAACAAGTTATCCAATACTTCGGCATCTTCTATGTTAGGAACAATCCGTTCCATCCCCATCACGACGATTTGTGTTTTAGGAATACTCTCAACTAAATCGGCATTTCCTTCGTTCGTCACAAGATTAACCTGACCCGAATTGGCAATCGCAAAATTACAACCTGTAATGCCGATATCTGCTTCTAAAAAATGTTGACGCAAAATACCACGCACAAACCGGGCCATCCGTTGCGGATTATCATCACCTTCATAACCAAGTTTATCATGAAACACTTGGCGGATTTGTTGCCGGTTTTTATGAATATCAGGAAAAACGATATGTGATGGCGCATCCCAGTCATCTTCTTGTAAGATGAATTCTGCTAAATCGGATTCAAAAAACTCAATGTGAGACAGCTCGCGGATCATTTCATTCATCCCGATTTCTTCTGTTACCATTGATTTGGCCTTCACGATTTTTTGACTATTTTTCTGCTCAATTACTTGTTTAATGTAGTCACTGGCATCTTCAGCCGTTTCAGCAAAGAAGACATGCCCACCGCGCTTGGCGACATTGTCGCTAAACTGTTCCAAATAATAATCAAGATGGGTAATCGTATGTTGCCGAATTTGTTCGCCTAGTTCACGCCACTGCTCCCAATTACCGATGCGTTCGCGTGAGCCTTCACGTTTTTCCCATTGCACATCCTGTGATTTTTCGACCGCTTTTTGCATGAATTTATCTTCCTTCGATAAATCAATCCGCTCTTTAAATGGTTTATCACTTGTTGAAATTGGCATCTTTACAACTCCTCACTTAAACGTTGACTGTTACATTATGATTCAATACTTCGGCGATGTGCATAATACGAATGCGTTTACCGTCGCGGTTAAACTTGCCACCGATGTTCATCAGGCAGCCCATATCGGCACTGATTAAAATTTCGGCACCGGTATTAACGATGTCTTCAACTTTTTCAGTCACCATCTGCTCTGAAATGTCAGGCATTTTAACCGAGAAGGTACCACCGAATCCACAGCAGTTTTCGATATGTTCGAGTGGAATCATTTCGAGGTCTTTAACTTCTGCTAACAATTGATAAGGCGCCTTTTTTTCACCGAGCAATCGTGTCATATGGCACGAACGATGATAGGTTGCCTTACCGCTTAATTGCGCACCAACATCCGTTATCCCTAAGACATTCACAATAAACTGTGTAAATTCATAGGTTTTGTCATGGAGCTCGGCAGCAATGTCGCGGTACTCAGGGTCATCTTCGAAAATTTCTTTATATTCTTTTAGCATCGCCACACATGAACCCGATGGTCCGACGACATAGGTCGCGTTATTAAACGCTTTCATTTGATTGATCATTGAAGCGCGACTATCCTTATGATAGCCACTGTTGTACGTTGGTTGGCCGCAACAAATTTGCGAACCAGGTAGCTCTGTTTCACAGCCAAAGCGTTCTAACACTTCAACCATTGCCTTACCTACTTCGGGGAACATCATGTCTACTAAACATGTCGAAAAAATGGTCACTTTCACTAGCATAGCCTTCTTTCAGTTTATTATCACTATTTTGTAAGAACTACTCCTATAGTATAACTTTTATAAGTCATAATATCTATTATCAAAAGGCTAAACGGTTAGATAAAATAAAAAAACGCAGTCATTTGACTACGTTTCGCCTTATTTAACTATTTTTTTGTTATTAATGGGACTTTTTGAACTTCAACGAGCTGAATCGCATGATTTGATGTGCTAACCACCTTAAAGCGATACCCCGCTTCTTCAATAACAGTCCCTTCAATCGCAGCAAAATTAGTGTATAGCACCCATCCACCCATGGTATGGACAAAATGATTGGCCAAATTGGTGCCCAGACGCTCGTCAACGTCAATTAACAATTCGTCACCGGGAATCATATAATGATTGGGTGCAATTACCCGTACCTTGCCCGACTCATTGACCTCATCTAAATCACCAACAATCACTTCGAGGATGTCTTCAATCGTAATGATGCCACTCGTACCACCGTATTCATCGGTTACAACTGCAAAATTTTGGTGTCCTTGTCGCATTTGGTGCAACACTTCTTGCAAGTTATTGCCTTCAAATACTTTCATTTCGGGAATCATTAACGAATCGACGGTACGCTCAAAGATATTTTTGTCATTTGCCATTTGCGAGATGATAGTTTTTGCATGTAAAAGACCAACAACTTCATCTTTGTCGTTGTTTTCAACGACTAAATAATTATCAAACGGATGATCGGCAAACATTTCAATCAACTCATTGATGGTTTGATCGACGTTAATGGCCTGCACTTCAGTTCTTGGTACCATCACTTCTTGCACATGGATGTCATCCAGTTTAAAGATATTTTGCACATACTCATATTCCATTGGATTAACGATTCCTTGACGATAGCTGTCATTTAAAATGATTTTCAACTCTGTTGGTGTCACACCATTGTTGAGGGGGACGTCACGTTTGACACCAAATAAGCGTGTAATCAGATTAGCCGATTCATTGAGTAACCAGTTGAACGGATACATCGCATAGTACCAAGCAATAAGCGGTCGCGCAACAATTAATGCCACCTTATCGGCCGCTTGAATTGATAATGTTTTCGGTGCTAATTCTCCGACCACGACATTGATGTATGTAATCGCCAAAAAGGAAATTACGACAGCAACTGGTCCTTGTAAGGCTGGTGTTAACGGTAACACATTGAATAGCGGTTGCAACCAATGATGCATTGTTGCTTCACCAATCCACCCAAGGGCTAGGGCCGCGAGTGTGTTTCCGAGCTGACAGGCAGCTAAGTAATCATTCATTCGTGATGTAATCACACGCACGTATTTGGCCTTTTTATTGCCAGATTCTTCTAATTCTCTTACTTTTGTCGGTTTAAGCGCTACGATGGCAAACTCGGAGGCCACAAAAAAACCGGTGATGATGATTAATACAATAACTGCGAGCGAATTCACAACGTCCATCTTCTATCTCCTCTATGTTTACGACTGTTAGACATCTTAGTTAAACAGTTCGTGAAGGTAGCGGTAGACACCATCTTCTTCATTCGTATAAGGGTTGATAGCCGTTGCCAGTGCTTTGATTTCTGGCACCGCATTTTGCATCGCCACTGATTGACCAGCTAACTCGAACATCGGCACATCATTGTAACTGTCACCAAATACTAAAATGTTTTCTGGTTTTAGTTTAAAATGATTGAGCACGTATCGAATGCCTGATGCTTTCGAAATGTTTTCGACAATCAATTCGATGTTATTTGCCGATGATGAAAAATTAGCAAAGGGTTGTACTTTGGCCAGAGCACTTAAGTTCTTATTGAAGGCGATAATTTCAGCTGGATCACCATGATAAAAATAGATTTTAGCGATGTCTTCATGTGTACCGACTGGAATCCAATCGACGACGCCCGCTTCCATCGCGTTTTCGCGTGATAAAAATTCACCATCTTCTACGCTGGCAGGTTGTCCACCGGCAATATGTTGACGAATCCACTGTTCATCTGCTTGATAAATACGACGTTTGCCCGAAATCGGATTTAATTCGTAGTACATTTCAACTTCACGGGCACGTTCAACTAATTCTGTGACCAATTCTGCTGTTAAGGCATTTTTTTCAACGAGTTTACCTTCTAGGTAAACGGCCATTCCGTTTGTCGTTACCATTCCAGTGGGTTCAAACGGCACTGAAAAGGCACCTTTCATTTCTTCGATTGTACGTCCTGTACACACAAAAATGAGGTACCCCCGTGCTTTTAATTCCATTAAATAGTTTAATGAACGCTCGCTTGCTTTGTTTTCACTATTTAATAATGTCCCATCTAAATCGGTAAAAATAACCTTCACTTTTTCTATACTCATTACTAATCACCTTTCATCATTTAATTGCTATTACTATAGAATACCATAAATTTTTATTTATGCATGTTAAGAGTTTATTAATTGTTCACCTGCTCCTTTTTGAAAACAAAAAAAGAGTAGCGACAAAGATCGTCGCTACTGTGTGAGACTGAAGTTAAAAAGATATGTTTCTAACCGGTTGTTTTCACTTTCATTTCTCCAGTTCCATCAACCAGAACTTAGGAAATTTCACTCCCTCATCTGTCGACGGTAAATAATCGACACATTCGGTAGTTCCAATTTCTACAGTTCTAACCTGTTGTTTTCACTTTTCATTTCACTTTAATGGTTTCTTCCATAGTCCCATAATGATAGCGGCAACGACTGAACCGATTGCCACTGCAAGAACGAATAACCACGGGTGATTAGCCAAGGCAGCTAAAATGAAACCACCGTGTGGTGCTGGGAAGTTAATCGCCCACAATTGTGTTAAACCACCTGCAATGGCAGCACCGATGACACTTGAGACGATGATACGAATTGGATCGGCTGCTGCAAAGGGAATCGCACCTTCGGTAATAAAGGTTGCCCCTAACACATAGTTCGAAATACCAGCATTGCGTTCTTCGGCTGTGAATTTATTTTTAAAGAAGGTCGATGCTAAGGCCGTTGCGAATGGTGGAACCATCCCACCAGCCATAACAGCTGCCATCATTAAACCATTTGTATTACCGCTCGTTGTAAAGACACCTATTGAAAAAGCATAGGCTACTTTATTAAAGGGCCCCCCCATATCAATCGCCATCATCCCACCAAGAACAACACCTAAAATAATCGCATTACCAGTTCCCATTGAGTTTAAGCCTGTTGTTAAAATATCATTTAACCAACCAAAGACAGGGTCAAACACATAAAACATCACAGCACCCGTTAATAACAGGCCAAAAATCGGATAAAGTAACATCGGTTTAATACCAGCTAAAATCTTAGGTAGCTGAGCAAATACTTTACGTAAGCCTAAAACGATGTAACCGGCTAGGAAACCGGCAGCTAATGCCCCTAAGAAACCAGCATTCGCGTGTACAGCCATCAAACCACCAACCATACCAGGCATTAACCCTGGTCTATCCGCAATACTCATGGCAATAAAGCCAGCTAAAATTGGCATTAAGAACAGAAAGGCACCTTTTTCTCCGCCTGAAATGGTTGACAGTAATTTGTAAATCGTATTGTCGGTACCAAAGTTATTTTCAAAGATGAATGAGAGTGCCAGTAAAATCCCACCACCAATGACAAATGGCAGCATGTGTGAAATCCCATTCATTAAGTCTTTATAAATACGACTCCCAATTGACTCGTCATTTTCTTTCGAGTTGTTCGACTCAGTTGAGCCGCTGCCATGAAAAATCGGGGCATCACCAACTGAAGCACGTGTTACGAGTTCTTCTGACTTACGAAAGCCATCGGTGACAGGTCGTTTCAAGAGTGGTTTCCCGTCAAAACGATCCATCTCTACTTTTTTATCGGCCGCAATAATGACACCATCGGCGCGAGCAATTTCCGCGGCAGTCAAAACATTTTTAGCCCCTTCAGACCCATTTGTTTCAACCCGAATTCCAATCCCGAGTTCAGCACCTTTTTTAAGCAAGGCATCTTCAGACATATATGTATGGGCAATCCCATTCGGGCAGGCTGTTACGGCCACAACAAACTTTGTTGACGACGTCGTTGGTACACCTTCATCTGTTGCAGCTGTTTCCGCTTGTTTGGCATCAAACAAAGCAATTACTTCTGCTGGTGTCGTTGTCGCTTTAAGTTGTGCCATGAAGTCAGCATCAATTAACAACCGCGATAAGGCAGCAATTGTTTGGAGATGGACATCCGCCCCATCAGCTGGTGCAGCAATCATAAAGAACAGCTCAGCTGGCGCACCATCTAACGACTCAAACTCAATGCCGCTTTCACTTTTACCAAACACAACGGTCGGTTGTGTCACCGCGCTCGTTTTTGCGTGTGGCATTGCTACCCCTTCACCAATCCCAGTACTTGATTGCGCTTCGCGTTCGAGCAGTTTCGCTTTAAACAACTCTAAATCAGCGAGACGACCCGCATCATTTAAACGACCCGCCAATTCATTAAGCGCTTCGATTTTTGTAGAGGCGGTCATGTTCATGACCATCACCTCTGGTAACAATAATTCAGAAATTTTCATTGTGTGCACCCCTTATTTTTTAGTTACATTTACGGTTGGTACTAAGTTAGCGATTTCAGCCGCTGTTGCAATATCATATGAAAAGGCAGTTGCGCTCCCTGTGGCAACACCTGTTTGAAACGCTGTTAATAAATCACCGGTTTGAACAAAAGCTCCGATAAAGCCCCCAATCATTGAATCACCCGCGCCGACTGAATTTTTAACCGTGCCTGTTGGTACGTTACTTTCGAACACACCTTCAGCCGTTATTAAAATCGCGCCGGCGCCAGCCATTGAAACCAACACATTTTGGGCGCCCAATCTCCGCAGTTTTTGTCCGTATGTAATAATGTCGTCCTTTGTCTCTAAACTCACGTGAAACAAATCAGCCAATTCATGATGATTAGGCTTCACTAATAAAGGCTTTTGAGCCAACGCCCGTTCCAATGGATCACCGGTTGTATCAATCACAAATTGGGCACCGGCCTGCTTCACTTTGGCGATGATTTTATCATAAAAATCACGTCCGAGTGCTGGCGGAATGCTGCCTGATAAAATGACGATGTCGGCTGCTTGCAATTCATCAAACTGTGCCAATAACTGCTTAGCTTCTGCGGGTGTAATAGCAGGGCCCTGTGCGTTGATTTCGGTCTCAGCAGTTGCCTTTAGCTTCACATTAATGCGGGTATCGGCTGCAATCTGAATGAAATTATTCGGAATCTTAAAGTCATTCAAACAGTTTTTAATGAATTCACCGGTAAAGCCTCCTAAAAAACCAAGTGCTTGGTTAGCGACGGTTAGTTCATTCAAAATGCGTGACACATTAATGCCTTTTCCACCTGGTAATTTCAAATCGTTATGCATGCGGTTTACTTCACCGACGGTTAAGTCGTTTACTTCGACAATGTAATCAATTGCCGGATTTAAAGTCACTGTATAAATCATCTTTATCCCTCGATTATCGTTGTTTTTTGCGAAATGCGTGTACGCTCGTCTGATTCGAGCTGATTAGTTATGAGTGTCGCATCACTCAGTTGACAAATTTTAGCAAAGTAACTGCGCCCGCTTTTACTACTATCGGCTAACACATAAGTAACATTGGCGAGTGTGCTGCTTAAGCGTTTAATCTGGGCCTCGTCGGGATCGGGTGTCGTATAGCCTTTTGCGCTATCAAACCCGTTGGCACCGATAAAAGCACGATCAAAATGATAGTTTTTGATTGTTTCTGATGCAATCGCTCCGACCGCCGCTAACGTGCTCAATTTCACCTTGCCACCAATCGTATAAGTGGTCAATTGTTGTTGTGCTAATGCGACTGAATGTGGCAAACCATTCGTGACAACGGTTACATTTGGTGCCGTAATAAACGGAATCATCGCTAAGGTGGTTGAGCCTGCATCGATGTAGATGCATTCGTCGGCTTGAATTAAGGCAGCCGCTGCTTTGGCAATTGCTTGTTTTTGTTGTACGTGTTGCGTTGTTTTTTCTGACATCGCCGGTTCTTTTTCAGCGACATAAAAACGGGTCGCGCCCCCATGAATACGTTTCAGTAATTGCTGTTCTTCGAGTTCGCTTAAATCGCGACGAATCGTTGACTCTGATGCCCCGATTAAGGTGACGAGTTGATTTAATTTAACAATACCTTGCTGTTCAATTAGAGTTGTTATGCGTTGGTGTCGTTCGGCAGTTAACATGTCATCCCTCCATTTGTTTTTATTATAGCATGCAAACGGTCAAAAGCAAGCGTTTTCTTTCAAAAACATTCAAATTCTGTCATTTTCGCGAAAACGGTTCCATCAGTGCTAGGACAACGACTTTTTCATTGCGTCGTGACACTTGACGTATTTATTTCTGTAACCCATATGAATAAAAGCCATCTATTAGAATTTTCTCTAATAGATGGCTTTTATTCAAAGTCTTTTTTTCTCTACTTTATCTGAGTCTGCCAAAACAGATTCAGAATAAGCTTCTTGGTAAACTATCCATCCTTCTGAACTCATTTGTGACGATTCGTTAGCAATGAGTGCTTCAGCTAATTTACATTCAGAAATATTCATTCTTATCACCCTCCAAAATAAAGCTATTCACTTTTTTAAACACGTGATATAATTAATTATCTGATTAGTCAAATAATTAAAGTCGGAAAACACACTTTTTTTGGGAGGCTATTTACTGAATGATAAATATTATTAATATGCAATCGCCGATAGTAAAATTAAGCTAGACAAATAAAAAAGTCATTTGTGCGACACTCAAAATAGTTCCGACCAAAGAATTATTAGGAGTGTAGACAAATGACCTATAAACATCTCTACACCAAATGTACTTGTAATGATAGAAGCCTATTTCCAAACGAAACAATCTGTTTTAACCGGATTGAAGAGACTAGGATGTTCAAGACAAACGATTTATAATGTCTACAATTTTTTTTAAGAAAGGTTCCTCAGC
>NZ_AODH01000024.1 GCF_000525915.1 Brochothrix campestris FSL F6-1037
GCCGTTCTAAACGGCAGTGATTGGAAAAAATAACGTCTCGACTATTTCCCGTCGATGCGTTATTTTTGAAATTCAACCCAAGTTTAGGATTTAAATACGAGAGGATATAACAACATTTCTATTCAGTCTTATCATCTCGTACACAAAGTCACTGTAATAGCATTACAAAGAAAATGAAGTATGTTTAGACTTTGTCTACAATCTAAGCGATTATCCCACTAGGGATAATCGTTCTTTTCAATTACATGATAATAATCAACCCGAGCAAAATCACAGTCACACTCAAGTGAATCCATTTATGCAACATTAAAATAGCAACGTATTCACGGACGAAGGCGGTGGGTAAATAATAGGGTGCTGTGTGGGCACCGATACCGCCACTGTCGAGATGGGCACGCTTGGCAAAGATGCCGGCACGAAACGTATGGTAGTTATTCGTTACGAAAATACTGCTGTACGTATCTTTGAGACCATCCATGATTTTTTTTTGAAAAGCGCATGTTTTCAGCTGTGGTGGTGGATTTGTCCTCTAGTAATAAATGCTGTTCAGGAACACCTTTACTTAATAAATAGTTTTTCATCGCAAAGGCCTCTGCGACAATTTCATCAGCACCTTGCCCCCCTGATAAAATAATCCGCGGGGCGGTCGTCCGATGTTTTTGTTTTAAATAAAAACTCAGCGCGCGATTTAAGCGACTCGCTAACAAGGGTGTTACTTTATCCCCATTCAATCCACAACCGAGGACAATGATAAAATCCTGATTGAGACGAGGGCGATTAAGTTGATATAAGGCGGCTGAGATAACACAGTTTACAAAAATAAAGATGTAATAACCAACGATGACAATAAAAACAAGATAGACTTTTTTGATAAATTCAAACTGTAAAAAGCCGTCTGTAAATGTCAGGCTAACAAAGAGACAGAGAACTATTCCGAAAGCCAATGATAAAATATTAGGAAGGGTACGTCCTTCTTTCTTAATGACGACAAGGCCATTAAGAATAAGAGCAAGACCGATTAAAATCACAAACAGACGTCCGACGAGGTAACCGTAATAAAGCGCATCACCGTTAATGTCATCTTCAACCCACATGACGAGAAACCCTAACAATAAAATGAATAGTCCGATTGTTAAAAATAACGAGTTGCTGACACGGCGATTATCGATTGCATTGAATAAAAAGAAAAAAACTAATAAAGAGTAGTCCTGGAATGAGGAAATAAAACAAAAGCGTCACCTACCAATCTATGAGTGTATAACTTGTGGATATGTTTTCTCTCTTTATTATACAATAGCATTGGCAGATAAAGAAATTACAAATACAGTGCTTCATGATAGAATAGTAAAGAGAACCTTATTAAAGGAGAGATAGCGATGAATCCAAAAGCAATCATCTTTTTCGATTTAGATGGCACTTTATTAACAGGTCCGAACCAAATCGCGCCGAGTTCCTTAGCTGCGATTGAACGTTTACGTCGCAATGGCTATTTGCCAGTAATTGCAACCGGACGTGCGACGCATGAAATTGAAGGTGTCCTGCAACAAACAGGTATCGATTCGATTGTGTCGATGAACGGGCAATATGTTGTCAGTCAGGGCAATTCAATCTACACTAACCCCTTTCATCAAACAGACATCGAGGCGCTCAAAGTCGCGGCTCAGCAAAAGAACTATAATTTAACCTATTACAGTGACAGTGAAATCACGGCAGAAAAAAGCGATGATCATTGGACACGTGTTAATTATGAATCGTTACATAGTTCGTATCCACAATGTCATCCGCAGTTGTATTTAACAAAGGAGATCTATCTCATAATGCTCTTGAGTGAGCATGCAGATGCGGCCTTTGAAGCACAGTTTCCACAACTAACGTTTTTAAGAAATACGCCCCACGGCTATGACGTTGTTCCCAACGGTTCATCAAAAGCTGTCGGTATTGAAGCGTTTATCAAAAAACAACAGTATGAGAACATTCCAACCTATGCGTTCGGTGATGGCATTAACGATTTAGAAATGTTCAACTATGTTGATACCGCAGTAGCAATGGGCAATGCGGTTGAGCCATTAATAGCAGCTGCGGATTATGTGACCGCTGATTTTAAAGCAGATGGCATCATGAAAGCTTTAATCCATTTCGGTTTAATTGAGGAGGAAAAAGAATGTACGAACTAATTGCATTGGATTTAGATGAAACGTTATTAAATAATAAGGGTGAGTTATCCACAGGGAACCGTGACGCCCTAATTGAGGCGCAACTAGCAGGCAAAACAGTCGTGTTGGCATCGGGGCGTCCGTATGAAGGAATCACTGCTTTGGCAAAAGAATTACAATTAGAACAACATGGCGGCTATATTTCAGCGTATAATGGTGGTTATGTGTATAACTGTAAAACAAAAGAACCCCTCTTTGCCAAAATGATTCCAGTTGAACTAGCGCAACAAATGACAGCTGAAGCGGTTAAACGCGACCTTGATATTTTAACGTATAGCGAGGGCTCAATTTTAACGCGTCGTCAGAATGAGTGGGCAACGTATGAAGGCCAACTCGTGTCGATGCCTGTGATTGAAACGGCGACAATGAGTGAAGCCATTACACAACCGGTTAATAAGATGATGTTTTTAGCTGCAGAAGAAGATTTAGATGTGGTGGAACCGTTGATTAAGGCGGTTTTTTCGGAGAGCTTGCAAATTGTCCGTTCGAAACCATTCTTTTTAGAATGTACGATGAAGGGGATTACGAAAGCCTCTAGCTTAGACGTGCTTGCTAAATCACTTGGCTTAACCGCTGAAAATGTGATTGCTTGTGGTGATAGTAACAATGATGAGAGTATGATTATTTATGCCGGATTAGGTGTAGCGATGGCCAATGCTAATGCGAATATTAAGAGCCATTCCCAGTACGAAGCACCGAGCAATGAGGACGATGGTGTCGCAGCTGTTGTACGTAAATTTATGTTAAAACCGTAATTAGAGAAAAGAGGAAAAGAAAAATGTTAACATTTGAACAGAAAGAAGCGATTCTAGATCGTTATGCTGAACTAACGAAACAACCCGTATCATTAAAACGGGTGAACTACCACTATAAAGCGAGTGAACAAGCAAAAACAATGGTGGTTCGTCACTTACATCCTAATGGCAACATTTGGATATATGCTCCTTTTTTAACAATGGATGAGACGGATGAGAAAGGCTATGTCAATGGACGTGACTTTAGTAAAACCCAATTGATTGAAGCCATTGAAGCGGCAATTGATGAGTTGCAAAAAGATGAATCAGGCTTTAAGGCTGATTATAAAGAAACGTGGGAAAATACCCGCCTACACCAAACGTTGATTTTGGCACATGAAAAAGATATGTGGCAAGTGTTAACCGATGATGGCAAGGTCGAAATGGCTTTTTATGCGAAATCAGCAGCTGAAAGTTATTTAGATGACGAAGGTTTCTTCCGAACAGATAAATAACTATCCACAGCTTATACCACTAACGTGGATAAGTTAGTATCGAAAAAAGTTATCCACATGTGGGTAACTTTTTTGTTTGATTTACTTTTTGATGGTCTATCGTTATAATAACTAAAACACTAAAAAGGGGAGCGGAACAATGATAACGAAGAGTAGCATACAACAACGCGTGGCTGCAGCAACGAAAACAGTTATTGCTGATTTAGTAATTAAAAACGGACAGGTCTTTAATGTCTTTGATGGCACATGGCTGCAACAAGATATTGCAATTGCGAATGAAACAATTATTGGATTCGGTCACTATGAAGCGCAAGAAACAATTGATGCAACAGGGAAATACATCGTGCCTGGTTTTATTGATTCCCATGTTCATATTGAAAGTTCAAATGTGACGCCACAGGAAATGGGCCGTATTTTGTTACAAAACGGAGTGACTTCAATTGTGACTGATCCGCATGAAATTGCCAATGTCGCCGGTGTTAAAGGCATTGAATTCATGATTAAAGATGGTGAAAAAAGCAAGTTAGACACGTATTTTATGCTCCCTTCT
The DNA here is from genome assembly GCF_000525915.1 of Brochothrix campestris FSL F6-1037. Taxonomy (GTDB): domain Bacteria; phylum Bacillota; class Bacilli; order Lactobacillales; family Listeriaceae; genus Brochothrix; species Brochothrix campestris. The sequence goes on from NZ_AODH01000024.1 coordinate 4,013, forward strand.
TCAGTGCCGGCTGTTTCCTTTGAACATGCCGGTGCTATTTTAAAAGCATCCGATTTAAAACCGCTTTATCGCGAACAATCAGTGATTGGTTTGGCTGAGGTAATGGATTACCCCGCGGTTTTTGGAGCGGCATCCGATATGATTGAAAAAGTGACCGATGCGCTCGACGCAGGAGGTCATGCCGATGGACATGGCGCTGGTTTGACTCCTGAGCAGGTCAATGTATATATGGCAGCAGGCATTCGTACCGACCACGAAAGTACAACAGTGGAGGAAGCTCGGGCCCGTTTACAAGCAGGGATGTATGTTTTTATTCGTGAAGGCACGATTACACGTGATACCTTAAATGTAATTGATGCGGTCACACCCCAAAATGCACGCCGCTTTTCTTTTTGTACCGATGATAAGTTAATTAACGACCTCATTGATGAAGGCTCAATTAACTACTCGATAAAGTTAGCGATTGAAACGGGGATCACACCTGAGATTGCCTATCAAATGGCATCGCTGAACGCGGCGGAAGCACATCAATTACAGCATATTGGAGCGATTGCTGCCGGTTATCAGGCGGACTTAGTCATATTAGATAATCCAAAAACAGTGGCGATTAATCGTGTTATTAAACGCGGACAAGCGGTTGTCGTAAACGGAACACGTCAAGAAGATTACTTTGTGCATGAACCGTCAGCATTCGAGTCACCGGCCATTGTTCATAATGTCACAGCAACTGATTTGAAATTACCGTTGCAGAACGGAGCGGTTCATGTGATTGAGATACAGCCGAATCATGTTGAGACCAATCATCTAGAGTTACAGGTGACACCTCAAAATGGTCAGTTTGAAGCCGATTTAACACAGGATATCGTTAAAATGGTTGTTGTTGAACGTCATCAGGGAACAGGTTGTGTCGGTATTGGACTTGTAAAAGGTTTCGAATTAAAGGCGGGTGCCTTTGCCACAACCGTCGCGCATGATTCACATAATATTGTGGCAGTCGGCACATCTGACGAGGCAATATTAAAAGCAATTGAGCAGGTGACAACGATTAAAGGTGGTGTGGCAATGATTGATGCGAATTTAAACGTCATTGCGCAAATGCCATTGCCAATCGCGGGATTATTGTCAGACCAACCTTATGAGCGTGTCAATGAACAGCTACAGGCCCTGCAAGCCGGTTTTGAAACATTGAGCACAGCGCGAGGCTTTGATCCTGTTTTGACGTTATCATTTTTAACCTTACCAGTCATACCATCCCTGAAACTGACTGATCAAGGCTATTATGATTTTCATCAAGAACAGTTTATTGCGGTTGAGAAAAAAGGGTAAGCAAAAAGCGCCTTCCATTTTGGAAGGCGCTTTTAATATTAACGAGGTGTATCATCGTATAAATCAGTCTCGATTCGTAAAACTTTGAAGATGTATTGAACGAGCACTTTTAAGACAGAATAACCAGGGATTGCTAGTAAAATACCAACAATACCAAACAGATGACCTGCGATTAAGATAGAGAATAAAATAGTTAAAGGATGAGCGTCTAATGAACGTCCCATAATTTGCGGTGTAACAAACTTTCCTTCAAGAAACTGTACACAGCTCCAAACAATTACGAGTTTTAATAGCATCGCCGGTGACGTTATTAAAGCTAAAATTAAGGCCGGTGAAATCGCGATAATTGGTCCTAAATAAGGGACGATGCTAGTAGCCCCTGCTAAGACAGCCAAGGTTAAACTGTTAGGCATGCCGATAATTAAATAGCCAATATAAAACAGGATAGCAAGCACAAGCGCAACAAAGAGTTGACCACGAATGTAATGACTAACTTTTGAATTCATATCGCGTAACATTTGCGCTAACATTGGCCGTGCTTTTGTCGGGAAAGGTTTCACTAAAGCGGGCAATAACTTTTTATCGGCATCTTTTAACATGTAAAACAAGACGAGTGGTATTGTGACAATTGTTAAAACAACGGTTGATAATGCACTGAAAAAAGATGTCGAACCTGCGAAAAAGTTTTTGGTCCATTCAATGCCGTTGGTAGATGCAAGGTTGCCGATGTTACTAATCATATCGTCAATTTGTGTTTTATAGCGTGAGAGTATCCCGGTACTTGTTAAGTCGTTTAATTTGTTCTCTAGTAAATTTATGTAGTCAGGAATATCGTCGAACAATTGGACGATTTGTGTTTTGACGACAGGTACAATCCAAAAACCGAGCAATACAAGAATTCCGATGGTCATTAGAAAAATAATCGTAGTCGATAACCAGCGTTTCACTTTGTGGTGTGAAAGGAATTTTACAATTGGATTAAGCACATAGTAAATCGCACCAGCGAATAAAATTGGGTAGAAGACTGTTTCAATTACGACTGCTAATGGATGAAAAATAAATGAAATCTGAGTCAATCCCATAATAACGAGAATTATCAACAGGCAAACAATAAGTGTAATGATGTATTTATTATTTAAAAATGCCTCGCGAAAGGATGTTTTTTGTGTAGGTTTCATAAGAACGCCTCCTGAATCTTTATAGTTTTAATATTCCCTTTCGTTATCTAGTATAAACGATTAAACAGAAAAAACTAAACCAAAACATTGTAAGCGTTTTTATTAAAAAAAGACTATTTTCCGACCGTAAATAGGAGTATACTAGTTTTAATTAACTGACAATTCAGACAAAAAGGAGCTGTTCTTATGAATAGAGTACAAACAGACCGAAAATTGACGATGATGGATTATGTGTACCGTGTATCAGCAGGTGTAGCGAATGCGGTGCTTGTCATGTTAGGAATCGGATTGTTGATCGAAACTATTGGAGGCTTTATCCATTGGCCGGCGTTTGCTGGGATTGGTACAATCGCTAAATCGTTATTAGCACCAGCATTTGGAGTGGCGATTGCCTATCAATTAAAAGGAAACACCTTGGTTGTCTTTAGTGCGATGGTTGCTGCAACTGTCGGCGGTGCGGCGGTTCAATTTGTTGATGGAGCGAATGCGGCGACTGGTGGTGTAGGTCTCGTTTTCGTCTCTGGTCAACCAATTTCAGCTGTGATTGCGGGTATTATTGCAGCAGTGGTAGGAATTTGGTTAACTGGAAAAACAATCTTAGATATGGTCTTTATTCCACTAGTTGCAGTCGTAGTCGGCGGAGTTGCTGGATTGGGACTTGCTGCCGTGACAACACCGCTGTTGGTCGATTTGAGTGCTTTTATGGCTCAATCTATCACCATTTCACCATTAATTGGTTCAAGTGTGATTGCGCTTGTTTGGAGCGTATTACTAATGACACCCGCGTCATCAGCCGCTTTAGCGATCGCAATTCAGCTCGATCCTGTGTCGTCAGCCGCTGCCTTAATCGGTTGTACTGCTCAGTTTGTTGGCTTTACAGTGATGTCTTTCCGTCAAAATGATCTAGGCGGTAACCTCGCGCAAGGATTGATTACGCCAAAAGTTCAGTTTCCTAATTTAGTGAAACATCCACAACTGGTAGCGGGTCCATTTTTAGCGGCGCTTATTTGTGCTCCGATTGCGACCATGTTATTCGGTTTTACAACAAGTTATGAGTTAGCGGGATTAGGACTCAATTCCTTGATTGCTCCGATTGCTATTTTTGGGAAGCAAGGTCAAAGTGATTTTATCATCTATGTAATCGTAGGAGTTATATTGCCGGCTATCATTACGTATAGTGTACATCGTATCATGCTAAAATGTGGTTGGGTAAAACCGAAGGATCTTTCGATGATTGTCATGTGAAACTTTCTTTACCAGAGATAAAAGTCCAATTTTGTAAGGATTATAACATATCCGAAACATGCATACACTAGTGTTTGAGTAGCTTTTAAGGTATGATAAACATAAGTCAATAAAAAGAAGGACGGAATAAGTGCATGTATGAAATTAAGAAATGGGCAGTAAGTAACATCAATGGTGGTTTTCCGCTAATTACAAAAGATATCTTCTATAACAAAGTACCGAAAGAAGAAGGTACGGTTGTAGAATTAATGAATGAAAAAAAACATTATGTCGCTACGGCGTTAATTGGTAAACAAAATAAAGGAATTGGTTGGGTCATCTCGACTGAACAAGGGCAAGCATTTGACTATGCATTCATCCTTATTAAAATACGTGAAGCGATTGAAAAACGCGATATGTTATTTAAATCAGAAGAAACAAATGCGTTTCGTTTGTTTAATGGTATCAGTGATGGTATTGGTGGTTTAACAATTGATTGGTATGACGGATTCGTGCTGTTTAACTGGTACAGTGAAGGTATCTTCTTACACTCAGATACGATTTACTCGGCCTTTGAAAAGGTTGTTTCTTTTAAAGGTATTTATGCGAAGAGTCGTTTTGGTGAACAAGGTAAATTTGTTGAGGATGATAACTTCATTAAAGGTGAAAAAGCGCCAGAGCCGTTAATCATTAAAGAGAGTAACATTAATTTTGCGACTTACTTAAATGATGGGGCGATGACTGGTATTTTCCTCGATCAACGCGATGTTCGTCGTTACATTATGGAAGAACTGTCAGCAGGTAAACGTGTGTTGAATACGTTCTCTTACACCGGTGCTTTTTCGGTTGCAGCAGCAATGGGTGGTGCTGTTCATACAACGAGTGTTGACGTTGCTAACCGTAGTCGTGCAAAAACAGCGGAACAATTCGAAGTGAATAACTTGGATCCGAAAGATCATAGTATCATTGTTGAAGATGTGTTTCACTATTTCAAATATGCCAACCGTAAGGAATTGGAATTTGACTTAGTGGTGCTTGATCCACCAAGCTTCGCAAAAACGAAGAAAGTGACATTTAGTGCCGCGAAAGATTACGGAAGTCTACTTGAGCAGGCGATTACTATCACCGCTAAAAAAGGTCATATTATTGCGTCGACAAACCATAGTGGTATTTCAATGGCTGATTTCAACCGCACAATTAAAGCGACCTTTGCTGCTCAAAATCGTCCGTATGAAATTGTGACAACGTTTGAACAACCAACTGATTTTGCCTCGCTAAGTAGTTTCCCAGAGAGCGCATACTTAAAAGTTGTTGTTATTAAAGCGTTAGCGTAGATAAACGAAAGAGGGTATTGAATATGACGGATCAAGTAGCGGTAAAAAAAAGTAACCTATAATGTTGCAGAGGAGATTGCTAATGCCATCACACATGGTATTGGCTTCCTATTAAGTATTCCTGCATTAGTCTGTTTAATTGTAGTGGCAGCATCAAGAGGAAGTGCGATTGAGGTTGTCAGTTTTACTATTTTTGGAATTTCGTTAATGACGTTATATTTTTGCTCAACGATGCTTCATAGTTTAAAACCATCTAAAACAAGGTATGTTTTTAACATTCTTGATCATGCCGCTATCTATTTATTAATAGCGGGAGGTTATACCCCTTATGCACTCATTAGTTTAGGTGGGGCGTTGGGATGGTCACTGTTTGGTGTCATCTGGGGGATGGCGTTATTAGGGATTGTTTATAAAGTGTTTTTCTTGGAAAAATTCCGTGTGGTGTCAACGATTGTTTATGTCATTATGGGATGGGGCATCGTTTTTGCGATGAAACCGCTCTACTATGCGATTACTGGTGATGGCATTATGTTGCTTATTATCGGTGGGCTTATTTTTACGATTGGTGCTGTGATATACAGTTTTCCAAAGTTGAAGTTTGGCCATGCAATTTGGCATCTGTTTGTGCTAGCTGGTACGGGGTTTATGTACTTCAGTGTTTTATTATATGTATAGAAAAAGCCTTTCTCATCTTTGTGAGAAAGGCTTTTTTATGGTGTCATGTTTTTGTCAACGTTTAGTTAAGGTTGCTGTGGTCACTCCTTTAATTCCGAGTAAAGTCAAGACAGTTAGTAATACACGTTGTGGCCCTAAATGTGAATCTGTTGGATCGAATGATTCGTTGGTGGAATGTTCGTCATAGGCTTTGCCGCCGCCTCCAATTGCAATTGCCGGAACGCCGATGCTAAGCGGTGCGTTGATATCGGTACTGGCAGGCTCTGACAATCTCGGCGTGAGTCCCAATGAGCGAGCAGCATTCATCGCTGCTAAGACGGGAATAGCTGTATCGGATTGTGATCCGGCGGGTCGATCACCTTTTAATTCAGACATTACGTTAATAGCAAAGGGAGAATCCGTCATTGACCAGTGTTCATTTTCTTCATCAACAGCCTGAGCAACAAGATTTGTTATTTGCGAGTGAAGTAATGTTAATGCATTTGCATCGATTGAACGCATATCAACGTATATCATCGCTTCTTCCGCGATGGCAGTTGGGATTGTTCCGCCGTTCATCACACCAACATTAAAAGTAGTTTTCGGATTTGTTGGTGGCGTTAAATTGGCGATATGTGTAATAGCTCGAGCTGCAGCATGGACAGCGCTTGGGCGTCCAAAATCACTATAACTATGACCACCGCTACCATTAAACGTATAGATATAGCGTAAACTACCAGTTGCACGATAAATAACTTCATTAGGTGCATCGATATCAACTGAGATAAAGGCGTCTACTTCCGGATGGGTTTTAAAGAAGTATTTAGCGCCTCTTAAATTACCGGGGCCTTCTTCACCTACTGTGGCACCAATCATTAATGAAGCATCTAACTCGATATTGAATTTGTTCAATACAGCAGCAATCGAAATGACCACCGCTAAACCTCTTGCGTCATCATAAATACCAGCGCCATAATACTTATTATTTTTATACGTAACGGTTACGTCAGTTTCAATCGCAAAAACACTATCTAAATGAGCTGCTAAAAAAAAGTGTGGGACGACCCGCTACATGATGATAGTAACCATAGACGTTCCCTTCGCTGTCAATTGTGAGATTATTAAGGCCGGCCTCGGTTAGTAATTTAATGAATAGCTTTCGGCGTTTATCTTCATTAAATGGTGGGCTAGCAGTTTCTGCTAGTTTAATTTGTTGTTTGATTATGTGTTCATTGCTGTTAATTAAGTGAGCTAACGCTTGTTTGACATTGTTGTCGCTAGTTAATGAGGTTAAAGTTTGTTGAATCGTTGTTTCTACTGAATTAATTGACATCTGGAGTCCCTCTTTTCTAATACTAATTATACAACAAATAAAATATAAAAAGAAAAACACAAATTATTAAGCTTAATTATTTGTTAATGTATGTTATTAAGCTGTGATTGAAGAGTGAATCGGAGCGAGTCGTGATTTTTTTAGTGAAACACAGAATAAGTTTAAAAAGAGAGGGGGGATCCTAACTAATCGTAATACTAATGATGTTGACAGAGTTGATGAAACATAGTATATTAATAAAGTTCTTAAGAAACACCTTCGTCTTTTTAGAAGTTGTGTGAAATAATAAGAATAAATATTTTTTAAAAAAAACGTTGACGAAAGTCAATAGATGTGCTATACTAAAGTAGTTGTCAGCGAGAGCCGATAACGATTGACCTTTGAAAACTGAACGAACAAAAAGATGTTATATGCTTAAACTCTTAGGAGTTTAACCAATTAATTTCGTAACGACAATAAGTAATAAATTTTTAGCTAGCGAACTAGTTAAGGATCATTTGACGGTTTAAACACCGTTACTTTTTAACGAGAGTTTGATCCTGGCTCAGGACGAACGCTGGCGGCGTGCCTAATACATGCAAGTCGAACGAACGGATAAGGAGCTTGCTCCTTTGAAGTTAGTGGCGGACGGGTGA
>NZ_AODH01000025.1 GCF_000525915.1 Brochothrix campestris FSL F6-1037
AGCACGTGACTTTCCATTTTCATAAAGCTTCACCATTTGCAGTTTAAATTCAGGCGTAAATGTTCGACGTTGACGTGGCATAGTAGCACACTCCTTTTTATTAGTAGTCTTAGTTTACAAGCCCTCATTTATTCTGTCTAACTTAGTGTAGCCTATCCAATATTCGTTGTATTATATAGAAAACTAGTTCATGCAAACAAACCAACCAACTATTCTACACCTTTATTATAACGAATACAGATGTTTGGTTCTATAATTTGAAAAATTGATAATATCGAATCCGATTCACTTAACTGAGTTAAGTGAATCATCTCTGAGTGGAAATGGTCTATCAATTCTTTTTATACGCAAAAAAAAGAACCCTCTCACACTCCGAAAAGTGTTGGGGTTCTAAGTATACCGGCGGTCGGGGTCGAACCGACACGACCTTGCGGTCACAGGATTTTGAGTTTCAGCCAGAGACCCGATTTGATATTCTTACATAAAATTAAATAAGACTTAAGTCATCCATAACCAATTAGAATTGATTACAACTTAGTCTTTCAGGAAACTATTTGGTTACATATAGAAATTAATAGCAAGAACACATTCGCACTATCTCTTTCAATATATCTCTACTTGTATTGATTACTAACAAAGTATAGCATTTATTCAAACGCTTGTCTAGTGAAATTAGGCTAGATGGTTGAATATTTTGATTAGATGTTTATATATCCTCTATCTTTCTGTCTCAAAAAGGTCAGTTGTCATGATTAAGTAGATAGTTCCACCCTCAAATAGTTTTTGAATCAAGACAGAATCAACTCTTTCTAAAGGTATATTCCCTTTCTTGTACCTCAAAGCTCACGATTGTATTTCAATGGATTTTCTTCACTTGTTGTTAAAGACCTATCAGACTAAATAGTAACTAATAACTCAAACCACTTCTTAAACAACCTCTTAATGATGTCCTTTGATTTCTTATTTGGCATTTTAAGCCTTTATTTGTAACTCGTTCTTTCTTCCCTTCCGTTCTAAAGCAACTAATCCAAATTTAGAACGAGAACCGATCTCTTAGGGTACTGGAGCCTGTGCCCCCCTCTTAACGTGAAAAGTAACTCCTTCTTGCTAAATCAGCTAGAGCGTTTTTTCATACTCACATTAGGCAATATGAAATTTAACTTTGATTTTTCATCTTGCCAAGGATGAATTTTCACCACCCCCCACACACATTTTTTTGGAAATTCATACCGAAACAGGTACAGGGAGAAAAAAAGTGTGTGCCCTCACTAAGATAGTGGCATTATTCGCAGTCAGAACAATTCATCTTTCAACTTCCACAAGATGAATTTCAGACAAACAACAAGAACCCAAACCCAACATGCCTTATTTGCTATCGCAAAGCTTCTTATCACCTCTAAGTCTCTTACAACTCATCAAATTAAATACCACTTTCTTCTATTAATAGTGTAATTTTAGCACCTTAGATTATTCTTGCAATTAGAACTACTTTTCTATATCTTAGCTATGCTGATTCTAAAGCATAAATAAGCTTTTCATAATATAGATAAACTGATTGCAAAATAGATGTCTGCTTTTGACCATCTAGCTAAACTGATTTGCATAATAAACTGTAAATGATAACTCTCATTTACAACTTATTTCGAGTTCAGATGCCTAGATAATCGTACAAATAAATAATCGGTCAGTCCTATCTCATCATAAACCCAACATCCAATGTGAACCATAACTGAAATGACCAAATCAACCTTACTTCCTGCAAAACTAAGTTAAACCACAAGGCTAACCCTCAAATATAACTTTCTATATTTCCCATAGATAATTCAAGCTACATTATACCTAATAGATAGAGTAATAAAGCTAACAGGCTACGCATTACCCTGCCCAAAGCTAGATAGACCCCATCAAGTCCTACTGTAGAACAGACGTATTACTCCTGATACCTTTTCGAGGTATAAAGATGGTAAGCCTAGATACAGCAGTCAGATGTAATTTAGTAAACAGTTAGATACATAGTCAGAAAAATTTTAATGAGAGCTGGATGCTTTAGGATAGATAGAAATACGACATAGCTAGGTGCTCTAAAAAGCATCAGATGTTGATTTGTAGGGATTAAACTTTTTTTTGACATTTATTTAGATGTTTTGAATACTATAGAAGTACTAAAGAAACAGTAACATTTATACAAGTTAACAAAGCATAGTTAACCATTTAAGGAGGTGATAGCCACTGAGTAGAACCGCTCAACAGATGAGTACAAGTTGTATGATTTTTCTTCATAAGTTCTTGTTTAAGGAAAATGTACAACTAGTACTAAGTAAAAGCTATACAAGCTTCAAGGTGACGTCTAGATGATTTTTAAAGGCATTGAAGTCGAAGTCAATTAGAAATGCTCTCTAGTGGGGTATTTGGGGCTAGTCGCAGTTTTTAATAACATTCTTTGATGCCTTATGAAACTACGACCCCCTAAAAAATTTTGAACGTCTCTGAAACCCGCTACACCTTAACTCTCTCAAAGGATTCCACCGTTTTTAATGTGAAAAGTCGAGTGTATCAAGGGATTAACACTGGTTTCCTAATAAGAAACCAAGCCCTTAAAGCAATCGACGCCCTTTTAAAGAGAAATTAATGTGTAGTAAGGACTTGAGTTATAAAAAATTTAAAGAAAAGAGGCAATAATGATGCATAACAAAAAGAAGAATGCAGGTCTTAGAGCAAGAAATTGGACACTTATCATTTATCTAGATAGTGCACCAGAAAACTGGAAAGAGATATTAACAGAGACTGGTGTCCCTTGGGCACATAGTCCACTACATGATAAAGATGTAGATGTTAATGGTTGTATTCTAAAACCACATTATCATGTAGTTATCAAATTTTCTCTACTGAAGTCTTATCAGCAAATGCTTAAACTAACTGGTAAACTACGTGCTCCAAATCCTCAAGTCTGTGTTTCACTCGTTGGTTCAGTTGTTCACTTTACTCATAGTAATAAATCAGATAAAGAAAAATATCAATATGACCAACAAGAGATTGAGTCTTATAACGGTCTTGATATTGAAGAACTACTGAAGCCAACAAAAACAGAGATGAATGAGATTTTAAAAGAAATACGAGCATTCATCATAGAAAATGACATTCAAGAGTTCTGGCGACTCTGTCAATATGCAGATAAAGAAACATCAAATTGGAGCAGAGTTATCAATACTAAACACACTCTTATCAATCAATTCGTTACAAGCTATAGACATAGTCGAGATAAAAGAAAGGAAGTCTTACAGGTAGATGAAATTCAACTTGAGTCAGCTCTATGCCTTCCAACTATAACTACAATTGAAGAGTACAAAAAGAGTCAAAAAAACGCAGAATTACAAGCCTTAGGTGTTAAGGAATACCAAGAATCATACGAATGTCAGTACTCGGTACAAGTATAAGTAAGAGACATTTCACTAATAAAAAATTAATTGATTTACGCTTGATTACACCTAATTAGTATTGGTAATAATCATACTCAGTTTGGTAAATAACTCATTTCAACAGATTCAAATGAGATAGAGCTAGATAATTAATTTAATATAAACCCACAGATTCTACTAAGTAGACTGTGGGTTTAATCTTGTATTTTAAACTCTTATACCGATAAGTAAACCATTTCGTTTAGGACAGGTACTACTTACTCAGAAGGCAAATAAACTCTGCCCTCTTTGATAACTTGAAAACCAAGTCTAATTTGTGAGGTTCGATGACAGAAGTTAACCGATCCAACCATTTAAAAGCTAAGCCTTATAAGTAACTAACCGAGACAGATGATATCTCGCCACTGAATAGTACAATGAAGCGAGTTTGATAATCTCCTCCCCACTCAAACCTATGGTATATAAGCTTTTATAATTTAAAACCTAGGTCAAACCCTTGGTACGAACGATTCCCTTGAAATTAAACCCCGAACCCCTTGAGCCATATAGCTTACAGACACTTTTTGTTCATGAACAAAATCGCATAGGGGGTCGTAGTATAAAAATCTGATTGCACAACCTGAAAAAGTATATAGCCAAATAACTCACTTATCCAATTCATACTCTCACTCTCGAGTACCGACCACAAACACAGTCTCCAAAACAGCGCAAAAAGACGTACACTGACAGTTTAAACTGATAACGATATTTTACATTTAAACACTAATACTCGCTCCTTTACAACGTCGAATCTAGCAATTAGAAATCATTTGAATTAAATATATTCCCAAACAAATCAATTTCATTAGGTAACATAGTAATCTTCATATCGTTAATATATTCTTCATTTATGACTTTTGATTCATCAAATCCATCAATAAGCCAATCTGAATTCCACAGAGAGTTTTCACTGGGGTTTTTAATTTTTTTACAAATTTTTTGAGTTATATGCTTTATCTCTGTCATCAACTATCGAAAGCCGTTGAAGCCATAGTTCTACAAAATCTGTATTCGGTGTAGACTCAAATTTACAAGTTATCTTATCAATGATGTCTGATATCCTATCCTTCTCAATTAAAGTCACTAATTTACTTAATATCACAACACAATGTTCGATTGTATTGGGATTTTTCATCATTATATCTATTGTTATACTAATAAGCTGATTTATATCATTAGGTGTGGAGTCTAATTCACTAATTCTATACTTATATATATCAGATAATGCACGTCTTATGCTTCCAGAATGGGGGTACTTATCAGCTAATAGTTTAATTTGAATCAAATGTTTTTGAATACTCAATTTGAAGGCTATCTTACCTGATTCTTTATACTCTAGACTAGAACGCTTTACGTCCCAATATAATTTATCTGGCTTAATAGCATCTTTAATTATGTCACTAGAAATAAAAGTCTTACTTGTATTGAGTTTCATATTTATTTCAGCTAAGGTTTCAGATAGTGCCTTAATAATCCTTTCAACAGTATCTTTACTATTAGAAAAAATCCTATAATCATCTCTGTATCTCATAATATAAAAGTCTGATAAATTTAACTCCTTTAAACTAGCTGTTAACTTTGAATCAGCATAGCTTAACACAACTTCGGCAATAAAATCCATTAAAACACTACCTTGAGGAATTCCATTTGTTTGACCATGCCTCATATGTGTTATCTTTGCATCAATTTTATTACCAATACCTTTATGTTGACTTCTATTTTCTGACAATTTAGCCCACTCTTTTGTGTGGATAGCCCACGAAATAGTGTGTGTATAGATTGAATCATAGCAATTAGATACATCTGTATGACCACAATACTCATACTTAATAGCATGTCTAATTTGTGCCTGTTCTAAATTTTCCCACCAATTTAAGATAACTTCTGCTTTGTCACTCTTTTCCGAACGTGACTCTATTGGAAGTGAAATACACTCAACTAAAGAATCTGTATGAAGTTGTTTAACTCTTTCACAGATCACTTTCCAATCATCCTTCTTTGTAATAAGATTAACCAAATCTACATAAAGTAAAGGATGTATTAACTCAATAGGCCTCCAAGCATAATTACCATCTTTATTAGCTAAAATTAGGTGATTAACATTTTCATGGGTTGATAATTGCTTTTTCTTATCATCTATACTAAGTTTTTGAATGCTTTTTTTTCTTCAACATGTCTTTGGCGACATTCAATATTGCTCCCATATCAAGATAAACTGGAAGACTTGAGGTTATATAACTTTCACTTTTTAACAAAAAAGCTTTTGCCTCATTATTTGTCATTTCTATAATACTTTTTCTAGTTTTTTTCATGGTAGTCTCCTTATTAGAATCATTAATATAGCTTTACTCACAGTTGTTCTTGTAATTTATTATACTACAATCAACTATTCGAAGATAACACCATTCTACATTTAAAGACTAGCACTCGCTCGCTTACAATGCCACAATTACTAATTAGAAGGAATAGCTTAAGCACCCCTAGTAAGTGAGTTAGGGTACTTTCTATTTTTGAATATAATTAAACCTAACCTAGCTACTCCTAACTAATTTAAACAGTCTCATATACTAAAAATCGTTTGCTTTTCAATTACCCACATGAGAAAATATTCATGTGAGGAAAGGTGGTAAATTGAGGACGGTATAATAATAATGACAGATTCAAAACGAACACAAGCCGAAGGTTTGGCAAAACAAGGAATTAGAGCTAAGAAAGTAACAGCCCACTTACTAATCTGTGGACTCGTATTATCAAGTTTAGCACTCCCTTTAACTTCCGTGTTAGCTCAAGAAACAAATGAGACAACAACGAGCAATCAAGCTAACCAAGAAACAGAACAAACAGCTACAGAAAAAGAAGTACCAGTAGCTTCCGAAACACCTAAATTAGAATCAGAAGCACCAGTTGCAGTTGAACCACAAGTCCCTGAGATATCAGAGAACGACTCAGAGACTCCAACAGAAGTAGAAAGAACCTACCATTTAGGAAGTGATGGGTTTTGGTATGCTGATGACAGAGAAGAACATATAGGTATTAATAATTATGTCGATATAGATTTCACCTTCACAGATAAAGAAACTGGTGAAGTTCTCGCCACTTTGAAGGAAGATAAATACTATTTTGATGTGGAATCTGGATTTTTTGTAGATTTAACTACAATAGGAGTTGATACCACTAATTATGGGCTTTTACTTGATTCACAAGAAGTAATTAAAAATCTGCATAATCCTATACTAGTAAATGGTCAACCTACTGAATATTATTCTCTCCTTTCATTTAAAAAAGCAGAACTATTTAATGACGGAGCTGGCAAGATGACATTAGTAGTGCCACTAGATAGATTATCTGACACACTACCACCAACTATTGACGAAGAAAATAGACCTGTACTAAAGGAAACAATCACAGAAGCTAAGACATACTTGGATAAAGATAAGTATCAAGCAAAATATGTGGACGCTTTAGACACAGCAATCAAATCAGGTGAACAAGCATTAACTGATAACCCTCAAGTACAAGCACGTACCTTGGTGGATAACACTTCAACTAATGAAAAAGTATTCCAAGAACACATTGATGCAATCAATAGTGCTTTAGCTGATGTAAAAGCTAATCCATTATCTAACCCAGTTGACCCTGTAGACCCTACCGATCCTGTAGACCCTACTAATCCTGTAGACCCTGCTAACCCTGTAGACCAAGTTAAACCAGGAACTACAAATGTATCAACTAAACCAAACAAAAAGGTTGCCTCAAAAGACAATTCAACTAACACTCTTCCACAAACTGGTGAGTCAAACAACCCATTAATCAATTCATTGGGATTTGGTTCAATCGCAATTGCCACATTGGCATGGTTCTTCAAGCGTAAACGCACTTAATTACAACTTGTAAACCTTTAATTGAACCAAAAAGGAGGACAGAACTTTTGAAAGCATTATTAATTACTTTTCTCATTGGGGTATTTTTCTTTGGTGTACTAACAGGCATACCTGTAGGTAGTGTTTTATTGTACGGTATACTACTTTTAATCGCAGTCATCGTCTTTAAAGGAATGCTATTTAAAAACATGGTGAAAAAAGATGCAGAATTTGACAGTAGATACTCCAAGCATTACAGAAAATACCGCAACAAGTTCGACAGATAAGAAAACAAGTAGTAAAGGAGTAGATTAAGTGAATAAAGATTCAGATAAAAATAGTTTGATACACAGGATAAACTACAAGGTGACAATGTGGATGATGACTGGAAAGATACCAAGTGATGAACACAATACAACTCATAATCATGGCTTTAGCTATGTTGCGATATTCAAGATAGTAAATCTCTTAGCTGCGATACTCGTATTCATCATTGCTTTTTTAGTTGAGCAATCTCTGTTTCTTTTTGGATATGGTGCACCCGGAATCATTTTGTTGGGGTTGTTAAATCTAGTTATTGCTTTTATAGTATACTGGATACTGACTCTACCCATTAAGCTGTTTGAAAATATAGCTATTATAGCGAAAAACAGCACTGATATAAGAAATAAGCTGTACAAATAACATTTCCAACCACTAAAACAACTAAAATAACACCATACTTTCCTCACACGAGGGGTCATTTGATTAAAAAGACCCATCCACTCGAGGAGTGTAGCCTAAGCATTATTTTTTAAAGAATAACATCCCTACATACCCCTCAACGTCCTCAGAATAGCTCTAAAGCGAATTTCCCTGTCCTTCCCATATGATAACATTTAATTTGGAAACAACGCTTAAAACCGTTTTTCTAGCTTTTAAAGGCGTCTCCTAAAATCCTATCTGACCAACAAAATCATCTAACTTTCCAATTAATAACTAGCCTTACCCAAACTAAGTTTGTTTTCATTCTTACTCATCAAGCTAATGTAAACGCATACAGGTTGTTGTTTAATTTTAAGAAGCATAAGAAAATAGCTCTACCATAGGGGTTTAGCCTACGGCAGAGCTATTTTTGCATTTTCGGCACTAGTATTCATTCAATACTAGATCATATGGGGTCTTTTTAATCAAATGACCCCTACCAAACCTTTGATTGACAAGGGCTAGCTTCTTATCGCAAGCTAAGTAGGGGCATTTTTCCAAAAAGTCCTTAAAATAACCCATCGAAGGAGACTAGAACCATGGCACAAAGACAGAATCATAATGTACAACCCATCAAGGACTCAATCATTCTCAAACAGGTACAGGACACACTTTTAAACAACTTCAAGGCAGGCAGACGAAACTACACAATCTTCCAATTCGGGAAAGCGACCTTATTACGAGTAAGTGACGTCTTATCCCTCGAGTATTCAGACGTGTTCACAGAATCAGGGGTACTCAAAGAACGTGCACACACAAAAGACCAAAAGACAGGTAAACCAAATACACTCTACTTAAAGCCACTAGAAAAAGACCTTATCATTTATCATGACTACTTGAAAGAACAAGGCATAAAAAGTAAATGGCTCTTCCCCTCCTCTACCAATCCAGACAACTGCATAACTAGAAAGCAATACTACAAAATCATGGACAAGACAGGCGACTTATTAGGACTTAACTATCTTGGTACTCACACGATGAGAAAAACTGGAGCTTATAGAGTATATGAACAAACTAAATATGATATTGGGTTTGTCATGAAGCTGCTTAACCATTCAGACCAAAAATCAACACTTAGTTACCTAGGCTTAGACGAAGTCACAAAAGAAGCAGTATTAGACGAAATTAATTTTGGTTAACCTAGATAAGACAGCTCACGAGTTGTCTTATTTATTTTGCCTTCTTTGGGGTACTGAACTCTGATTATAATTATTTGACTTGTATCTTCCAGCTTGTCGAATAGATATACTCACGGATCACTTGATTTTAAATCTCACTCAACCCAACTGACACAAACTCATTTTACTGTAACTTATACTTAATTTTCCAGTCAATTATTTACTGTCATTTTAACTTTAGAACAAAGAGCTAATGAATCAGATAAATCAACTTAGATTTTCAGTTATTTTGCTTCTTTATCTTGGGGTACTCAGAAGTTGTTTTCACTACCCTAGATATTGATTTTCACCTTAGGTGAAATCGTCTAACTCTGATACTAAAAGACCCTACTCGCTTTTAACTTCCGATGCTCTTTTGACCAGTATATAAAGAAATATTTTAGGATAAAGGGGCTGGACTTTAATTCAGATGTTTTAAATAATTATTTAAGTCAGTTAGAACTGATTTAAAACTATTATATCGGAGGAAAACAAACATGAATATTCCATTAATAAACAAACAAGGTTTAATCAACTTAGGTTATGGACATTGCACAGCAGAACGAATCATTAAACAAACTAAAGCTCAATTAGTTGAAGAAGGAATCACTTTTTACGACAATAAACGACTAGGTCTTGTACCAGTTATAACAGTTGAAGGTATGCTTGGAATTAAAATACCGTTAGAACTAGAAGGAGTGTGCTAATAATGTCAGTCACAAAAGAAAAAGGTAAAGACACATGGAAACTAGATATCTCTAAGGGGTACAATGCTGTTACTGGCAAGCGAAACCGATTCATTAAAAGGAATATAAAGACCCGTAAGGAGGCTTTAGAATTAGAAAGTTACTACAGAATGACGAAATATGGTGACTACTCTACTATTAAGGGAGCTTCACTCGACATCTTATACGAGATAATGAAAGCTGAAGACAAGAAAAAAACAACGCAAAGAGAGCTATATTTCATCGCAAAACGGTAATTATAATAAACACTTTTCACCCTACTTCAAACACGCAACCATTGGCCTTTTAACCTACAAAGATATTGACGCATTCAGAGAAACATTGTTAGATAAAGATTTAACTAACAACACTGTCAATAAACAAATGATCTTAATGAAAAAACTATTAGACATTGCCGTTAAGGAAGGCTTTCTTAATGAAAACCCCTGTTCTCAGATTAAAAGACTGCCAGTACCTAAGCATAAGATGAACTACTGGACTGTAAAAGATTTCCAACAATTTTTGACCTTACTAGAACCAGATGATAGCTCATATAAATTAATTTTCAAGGTGCTTTTTTCAACTGGTATGCGTATTGGTGAATTGCTAGGGTTAACGTGGAAAGACATCGACTTTAACAGAAAAGAAATTGACGTAAATAAAACACTTATACATCTTCCAGGGAGAACCATACTCAACGAACCAAAAACAGATGCCAGTATACGTAAAATCACAATTCAAAGTAACTTAGCAGATGAATTACAGTCATGGAAAGAGACTCAAACTGCTAGGTTGTCACGATTTACTGATGATGTAGAACAATTACAAGTCTTTCAGTTTGCTCCTAGTATAATCTCTCGATACATGGTAACTAACAAGTATAACGCTATTTTAGAGCGAACAACAGAGCTAAAACGGATTCGGATTCATGACTTTAGGCACTCACATGTTGCCTTATTAATTGAGAATGGAGAAAAGCAATTTCCAATCAAAGAAAGACTCGGTCACGCCTCTATTCAAACGACTTACGACACATATGGACATCTTTACCCAAGTAAGCAAAAAAGCATGTCAGACAAGCTAAATGACCTATTTTAAAAAAGAAAGAGCTTGAACGTAAAAGTAACGTTTAGGCTCTTTCTTTGAGTGTATCAAATATATATTAGTTTAAGACAATTCCTTCAAAAATGTTACCCCTTACTCGAGTTCGACTCAATCAATTTTAGTAACAAACTGTTAAAACACTGTTTATCTGTTTCTAAATTACCAAAGAATACATTATCAATCCCCTCAACCAAAGGCAAAGCTTTAGATAAAACTACTCTTCCCTCTTCTGTAAGCATAATTGACTTAGCTCTAGTGTCAACTGATGATTCTTGACGAAACAATAATTTTGTCTTTTCTAAATTTCTAATGATTGTAGATACTGTCATTACATCAATATCAGCTTGTTTAGAAATATCTACCTGTGATACTTCTTTATTTCTTTGACTAAGATAACCTAAAGATGCAAGTACTGTGAACTGCGGATGAGTTAGATTCACAGTTTTTAATTCATCTTTAATTAGTTTATGCCAAAGGTTATACACCTTTATAAATGATAGACCAGTTGATTCATTAGGTGTACTCTGAAAATCAGATGATAAGCTACTATCCATTTGCAACCTCTAAAAGTGAAAATACAGATTTAGGAACAGAAGAAAACACTTGAGAAACAAGACCTAAATCTTCAGATATAGCCTTTCTGTTAAGTGGTACAAATTCAACTGAGTGTTTTACTAATGTTTTGTCATCAATCTTAGAAATTTCATGACTAAAATAGATTTCTCCAATAGATGGAATAATTGTCTTATTAGTAAATTCCTTATTAGTCGTAACAGACTCTAAAACAAACGTTACCTGAGGACGTCCTACTAACTTCATAGTGCCATGTGTACCTGTTTTAAATTCACTTTCTAATGATATATCTTCTAAGTCAGACTCCCATGAGAACCATTTATTTACATCTTCGTATAGCCCCCAAACTTGCTCAAGTGTTGCATCTGTTTTTAATTCAAAACTAAATTTCATTGTAATAGCCTTCTCTCTTTTTATAGTAAGTACACTTATAGTATAAACACTTATTAAATAGGTGTCAATGATTTATTTTGAATTAATAGATATTAGTGTTGTAAAGTGAATACACATGCATACCTTCATTCACACGACTTACGACACATATGGACATCTTTACCCAAGTAAGTAGAAAAGCATGTCAGACAAGTTAAATGACCTCTTTTAACACAAGCCATAACCCACAATAAGCCACTCATTCCCTAACGAATTGAGTGGCTTATTGTGGGTTAGTTATAAAAATAATTAGTAAGGTAAAATCGAATTAGTTATCCTTACATTTTCAAAGCCATTGCTAGAAAGAAGTGAGTTAACTACTGAATATTCAACGTCACTACCAGTTTGAATAATTACTTCAGAAAGCATTCGTCCCATTAATCCACAAGAAACAAAAGGAACATCATCTACATAAAATTCAGGAGCTACTTGATTGCCATCTGTAATATTTAAAATGATAAACCTTCCCTCTTCTTCTTGGTATAACAGAGGGTTCTTTAACATGACTGCATATAAGAGTAGAGCCTTTAGACAATTATTCATAATTTCTTCCATATCTGGTGGGTCAAACTGCATGTTCCTTGACGATCTTAACCACTGAACTAAAACTACAGATAGCCTTTTCTTTTGTTCTTCTTGATTATATAGAACTTTTAAAGGGAAAACATACGCACTACCTACTGTATAGTCCATTAGATTATCTTTCCCATTTGAAAAATGGGTACCCAACTCTTCCATTAAAACCTTGGTATTCATTTTTAGCGCAACACCTTTTTTATTTCCATAATTGCCCCATAAAGCCTGAGAAGCTTCATTTTCAGAGAAAGACCACAGGTATATATCAAATTTAACGCCTTGAATTATACTTTTGAAATCACTTATTTCACTATCGCTAGCTCCTAATTCTTTAAGTAAGGATTCACTTAATTCGTAAGTATAACTAAATTCTTTTGGGTCATTCATATAAGATTTGCTTTTAATCCAAAACTTTTTTCCTGTAACAATAGAAGCTAAATTATCATAGCTTGTATAATGATATAATTCAGTGTTATCCTCAATTAGAAAGTCTTTAGCAATATTTACAGGATGTGCATATTTTTGAAATTCAGAATTTTCATCATACATTTCTATCAATGCTTGTTCACCATCTTTAGGTAACCTTTCAAGTGCTCTTCTAAGGTCATTAGGCAATATAGAAAAATCAACTAAGTCTTTAAGTCTTTTCTCCAACTCTATCCCTTCCTTCATCACAATTATTCTTCTTAAGATAATTAAAGTATACCATATATATCGGAAACATTTATGGCTCAAATTGGAGACTCTCCTAAAAATAACCAAGACAAAAAGAAGAGCACCAACGTAAGATACACGTTGATACTCTAAGGATACCGGCGACGAGACTTGAACTCGTACGCCCTTGCGGGCACTGGATTTTGAGTCCAGCGCGTCTGCCATTCCGCCACGCCGGCGTATACTTTATAATGAAGGCGGTAACCGGATTTGAACCGGTGGTGAAGGTTTTGCAGACCTCTGCCTTACCACTTGGCTATACCGCCACATAATAAAAGCGAAAGACGGGATTCGAACCCGCGACCCCCACCTTGGCAAGGTGATGTTCTACCACTGAACTACTTTCGCAAAAAAACTGGGGTGGCAGGGATCGAACCTACGCATGATGGAATCAAAATCCATTGCCTTACCGCTTGGCTACACCCCAAGGATATATATAAATTAATAAAGGCGGATGATGGGGATCGAACCCACGCATGCCTGAACCACAATCAGGTGTGTTAACCACTTCACCACAACCGCCATAATAAATATATTTAAACATCAAAAAAATGGCAGGGACAGTAGGAATCGAACCCACATCAAAGGTGTTGGAGACCTCTATTCTACCGTTAAACTATGTCCCTAAAAATGGTGGAGGAGAGTGGATTCGAACCACTGAACCCTAAGGAACGGATTTACAGTCCGTCGCGTTTAGCCACTTCGCTACTCCTCCATATAGATGTTGCAATGGCTCAGGACAGAGTCGAACTGCCGACACACGGAGCTTCAATCCGTTGCTCTACCAACTGAGCTACTGAGCCATAAAACTAACGGTCTGGACGGGACTCGAACCCGCGACCTCCTGCGTGACAGGCAGGCATTCTAACCAGCTGAACTACCAGACCAAAAACTTGTTTGCAATTGCTTGCAATTGCGGGAGCTGGATTTGAACCAACGACCTTCGGGTTATGAGCCCGACGAGCTACCAGACTGCTCCATCCCGCGATAATAATAATAAAAATGGTGGGGGTTGACGGGCTCGAACCGCCGACCCTCTGCTTGTAAGGCAGATGCTCTCCCAGCTGAGCTAAACCCCCAACTTACTAAACTTGCAACTTATCGAAGATAAGTTATGACCCGTACGGGATTCGAACCCGTGATACCGCCGTGAAAGGGCGGTGTCTTAACCGCTTGACCAACGGGCCTTAAGACACAATTTTTAAACAGATTCACTACGGAGAGTAAGGGATTTGAACCCTTGAGACAGTTTACACTGCCTACACGGTTTCCAACCGTGCTCCTTCAGCCACTCGGACAACTCCCCATATTACTCCGCAAGTAGGGCTCGAACCTACGACAACACGATTAACAGTCGTGTGCTCTACCAACTGAGCTATTGCGGATAAATGCTTGGCAACGTCCTACTCTCACAGGGGGAAACCCCCAACTACCATCGGCGCTAAAGAGCTTAACTACTGTGTTCGGGATGGGAACAGGTGA
>NZ_AODH01000026.1 GCF_000525915.1 Brochothrix campestris FSL F6-1037
TCGCCCGTTAAAGTAATGTCTTCAAAAGCAATCGTTGGTGCGATTTCTGAGAATGTTAACTCCCCACCTTTTCAAAGTTACACTTGCTGCTGTCGAACCGTCACGCACCTCATCTGCTGATACAGTTGCTACGCTTACTCCGATTGTTCCGACGGTTAAACCAATGGCCATTAATTGTGCTAATTTCATATTATATTCCTTCTCTCTGATTATATTTTTTACTACAATAGGCTCCTAAAATGACTATTCCCCAACCGATAATACTGAATATTCCGTTATTATCACCTGTCTGTGGCAATCGAACATACTCAATACTAATATTTTCGGTGTATTCCTTCTGCGTATGATTGTCGACATAATAACTAATATTACCTATGCTATCCTGTTTATTTACCTGTTTTTCAATCACTAGCGGTGGTGTTAATACGGCACCTGTTTCATCTGTCAGATGTTGATCAAATACGCTTACTGACACTTTTGTTTCAGCCTCATCAAAAACCATTGCCTTCACACCACCAACACTAGCACTAGCACCCATACTACAAAGAACAAGAAGCAAAACGACAACTGTTTTTTTCATCATTTATTCCTCCCCTAATATGAGCGACCACTCAAGTGTGGAATGATATGTTTTATCCGCTTTTAAATTATTATGAGCAGGTAGTTGTAATAAGACACCTTGCTCAGCTCCCCAACTTATTGAGGTGTTATCCGGTTGATTCTCTATTTTATCTTGACTATATATTGTGATATTTTCCGTTAAATAGCTCCTGTTGTTCTGATAATCGACAAATGTCATATATTGATCCAACTCTTGCTCACCTGATACTTTCAAATTGATGTGCCAATTTGTTTTCAAACTGTCCATTCGTGTATCATCTACTTCTAACTGCCAATCATCAATTGCGCGTTCGACAGTTGTTTCACTAGGATTGAACGTATAGTCTTTAAAATTCATCGTCGTCGGTACCTTCATTGAAATATCACCGTCGTCGACTTCAATCGTAATTGGCTGATCGTAACGAATTACATTATTTTCTCCTAGTTGCTCTTCAACTAACACTTTACCTGCTTGCAAGCCTGTTTCAGCTGTATTCGGATAAGAACTAAACCCTTTCAGCGATACATTGCCCGGTAATTTCCCATGATAAAACGCATGGATCATAGCATCTAACTCACTCAATGATGTTAATCGTGAAACAGGAACTGTTTTAACTTCTAAATGCGCTGCTGCAACCGTTGAGAATTTTTTATTTTGATACAGATAATAGATTGCTTGTTCATGAATTCGATTGTTATCGATGAAGGCTATTTTTTTACCATCATTATAGGTTTCTAACAAATTAGTGTTTTCAGCCATGCCATCCGTTGCTACTTTAATAACACTTCCCTCCGGCAATTCCTTACCGATTGGCAACGATTTAAAGGAGTCAATCGCATCCGTCGCTTTTAATTGTGCTTCTTCACTTGGTGTGCTCTCATTTAAAATCGGATTATCTAACTCTGGTTTATAAACCGCTATCGAGATATTATTGCCTACTACTTTTGTCACATTACGATCATCAATATCGACTAAATCAAGTTTTCCATCGTTAACCGTCACTCCACCAATAATTTGATTATCGGTATTGGTTAATTGGATGGCTGTTCCCATTTTAACTGTGACTGGGACAGTCAGCTCTAAGTCACTATGATACTTCTCACTAAAAATCCGAATCGCAACTTCACTTGTTCCAACTGCATTGGCCGAAAAAGTTGAAACTAATTCAACCTCATAATCCGTGCTATCAATCGCATCGCCACTTAAGGTTGTCACGTCTTTGACCCATTGTTTGAGGACTACTTTAGGAATGTCTTGTCCGAGCACGAGTGTTTGAGCAACCGGTTGTGCGACTAACGTCTCAAACACCTCAAATGGGACGGTTACAATCGTTTGTTGTCCGTATTCATCTGTTAATTGAATGGTAGCCTCAGCTGGCCCTAAGACGCTTGTATCTGGTTGTGTTAAAAATGTCGCGGTGACTTTCCCTGCACTTGTTTTAACGTTATAGTAATCACTCACCTCTAACGAAACTGTGCTACCGTATGCCAGTCGTGTTGTTTCTTCTTTTGGTGTCACGACAAGTTCCGGAGCTGGCTCGGCAAAATTGAGATTCACCGGACCAATACCCCTTCCACTTCGGACTTCTTCTTCATCTTCAATTTGTGTCCAACCTAACAAAGCCATTTTACGATACGTTCGTAACGAATGTTGTACTGAGTACATGAAATTAAGTGTCGTGTTAGTCGGTGCATTTTTTAACTTAGTGAACGTTAGTTTTCCATTTTGGCTACCGTTGTCTTTATACGTCACTCGAACTGTGTCGTCATTTGTAAGATAAATATCGGTGATTCCAACCATACCAGAGAAACGTATATTCGCATTATTTGGTAAATAATAAAAGTCTGGAATTAATTTAACGTTCGGAACTACAATTTCAAGTGTGCTGCCTTTTAAATAACCTAATTTTTTTGGATTCTCACTAATCGCTGCTCTGACAGCTCTTTGAAGCGCCTCTCTATTTGCATCGGCTAATTCACGCGCCTCAAGATAATAAGAATAGTTACCTCGTAAAGTCGGCCCACTGTTACTCGCCATTTTTTCGCTTTGTGTCACAAGCGGTTTATCTATCACCGCTTCACTACCTGTTAGACTCGAATTATTTATTTTGGTTTCGTTCGAATCAACTTCACTATTCTCTGCCTGTATACTATTATTTTCACCATTATCTGATGGTAATGTCGTTTGTGCTTCCACTGGTGATACCATCACTACTAAGCTCGCACACATGATTAACTGTAATAGTCCGGATCGCTTCATCTTACTCCACCTCATTTCGCTGTTTGTTTTTTTTCAATAAAATAATAATGATCATTAAAATTAAGACTGCAATAATGCCCAACAAGATATACATTTTCAGTGAATTCGTGTTTTTTTTCTTTTTCATCGACAGATGTCGCATTAAGGGTATCTGCTTCCTCTTTATCAATCGTTAATGCCTCTGTCCATGTTTTCTCAAAACCATCCGCGATTACTTTCAGGGTCACCTGATAGGTTCCTACTTCAAATGGTTTATCAAGTGCCCATTGTAAGTCTGCCGTTGATTTCGGAGCGAATTTCAGGTTGTTTTTCTTATTTTCGTAATAGGTCGTATCTGTCTTGTCTTTTTGCACTTGCAATGACATTTCTATATTGCGTAAAATCGCGCCTTTTGGATTTTCTAACACAGTTACCAATCGATTGCGTAAACCTGTTTGGCTAATCGTGACTTTTTTCAAATTCAATTTGGCCTGTTGTTGATCCGTTTTCGTTTGTAGCTTGATGGGGATAATGTAGCTGTACTTATTTTGAATATTACTTTCTGATTTAGCGGCACTCACTTGTTCAATCTTAATGCCACCTAACATTAACCCATCAATACCAGACATTGGAATCTTCACTTCAACATTGAGTGTTTTTTCTGACTGAGCAGCAATGCTCCCTGCCTCATCTGCTGTCGCTATATTAGTAAATGTATCTTTTTGTTTCTTTTGTTCGACCTTATTTTTGTAATCAATGATTCCATTACTATTCGTTACCCCTGCAACAACAACACTGTTTAGTTGCATTGCCTTTTTACTCTTGTTTTTTTAAAATCACCTGTATTATTTGAGTACTACCTGGCTTGACTAATAGGTCAAATTGATCGGTTATATTTTTTTGTTGATTTTCTGGCAAGACTGGTGTTACTGTATACATAGGGCCTTTATTGTCCGAGGCATAAACATTTCCCCCTCCGATAAACATGCTTATAAATACAATAGCTACTAAAAAATTTTTCATCTTATCCTCCCTAACCTTATCCTTATAAAAGAGCAGTGATTTATGAAATTCCAAATTTCTCAGCTGTTTATACTAATCTTTTTTCTAAAAAACATCACTTTTGCTCTCTATCTAAATATAACTTTACATTATCCTGTAATGACACGATAGCCCATTATCTGTAAAAAAATTAACACGAATTGCAACAGCCGAACTGGGGTATAGTATTAGGAGTATTGAAAGGAGTCATATCATGCATAAAATTCTCGATAAGCAAGAAGGCTATAGTTTACAATGTTTACGTTATTTTGCCCGTAATAAACGTTCCACTTCGATTGACCTGCAGAAAATGTCTGAGGCACTGGATTGGAACCGACGTGCTTTAGCTAAAAATTTGGATTGTCTCCAAGACGATATCCAAAAGAATGATTGGGGAACTCATTTGAATTTCACTTATAATACCTCAAGCATTACATTAGAAATATCCCCCCTTTTTTCAATTGACTTTTTTGCAACGCATTATATTGAAACTAATATTCAATTCCAATTTTGTCATGCCATTTTTAATGATGAATTCGTTAGCTTTCAAGATTTCACTGATAATAATTTCATTACAAAAGCAACAATGTATCGTAAATTAAATCGTTTGAAAGAGTTACTTGAAGCCTTTGAAGTTTCACTCGACTTAACTAAACACGAGCGATTAATTGGTGAAGAACATCAAATTCGTTATTTTTTTTACTGTTTATTCACCGATGCTTACCACTTTTTAACAGACTTCGCTCATAACGTTGACTCCAATTTATTGGATGATTTATTAGCAAACATACATGCCCATACACCTTTGATGCCTTATTCAAGTTTATTAAAGCTACGAACCTTTTTAGCCATTACCATCTCTCGTATTAAACAAGGATTCATTTTAGATCATTCATCACCGTTACCTGATATTTCGACTGTTATCTTAACCAAGACAGATGTTGAGGCTTGGGTAGCTAACACTTTTTCAACAGTGCTCGGCTTAACTGATGAGCAAGTGGCAGCTGAAGTTAATGGCATGCATTTTATGATTTCAACACTCAATGTGTATCCGCTCGCTTACTTTGAAAACATTAATTTCACACCGTTTAATGCGGCTTCACTTTTCAAAGTTGAAGCTGAACAGTTTATTAATTGCTATTGTGACTACTTTAATAAATCATTAACAGCAACGGAATATGCCCACTTACAAGTTAATTTAATCGCGATTAACGCGCATATCAAGCATGTTAAAGGCTCAGAACATAATTCACGCATGCAACTCAACTTAAAAACAGTAATGGAACGTCATCCACTTACGTTTGAGACTTGTGCTTCTTTTTTCACTTATTTAGAAGAACAAACCCATATTGTACTCAACAATGCAAGTAAGGTTCAATATTTCTTACTACTTCGTGATGCTATCCGCTTCATGCATAAACCTTTACGTGTCTGTCTTTTATCAAAAATAACAGACTCTCAACATGTTTTTTTAAAAACTATCTTACAACAATCAACACAAATACCGTTACAATTCATTCCATATCCTGATGAAACTGTTGATTTGTATATTTCAGACTTTCAAGTGCAACATCTTGAAGAACGCTACCCCAACGCACTGTTTTATTTCTGGTCTTCAATGCCAGAAGAACAGGAATGGGTCTATATCTTAGATATCTTACATAAAACCTATCATGAAAAAGGAGTCGCTACCCTTATTACGACACAAAAAAAAAGGTTAGAGGACTATGTCCTCTAACCTTTTTCATTTAGTCTTCGTTACTGTTTGTCGGTACATCTGATAATGACCAAATCAATGATGAACTGTATTGATCTTGTGTTTTAATTGCTTTGCCTGGAACTGCTAAGGTTACCGCAGAGTTCCGCATCACATCAAACTCTGTTGGAAGCGTTGCTTCTGCTGTTTCAGTCGCCTCAGTTCCTGGTTTCCAATCTTTTCCAGCCATGACTGTTGGTTTTTCGCCAACTGATGAGCCGAATTTAGCTAACCATACACCCGAACCTTCTTGAGCTTGTGCTGAGAAAACAACTGCAGGCGTGCCTGGTGTTAATACAATTGCACTCGGAACATTTGATGGCGCAGTCACAGTTGATCCGGCCACTGTACTAACCGTACTCGAACCTAAGGTGATTACTGCACCTTCCAAAACCTTATTTGCAGTCGATGTTAATTGGCGTTCCTGTGTCACTTGCAATGTCCAACCTGCTTCAGTTCCACGATTATCGGTTACTTGCACGTAGTTGGGACGATACTCAGTTCCTGAAGTCAATTCAATTTCTTGGGCATAGGCTGAATAGATCTCATCCTTGGTGGTGATTTTACTTGTTCCGAATTGTAAACTAGAAGCAAAGTCAATGCTGAGTGGTCCAGCTGTTCCTTCGCCTGGTCCCTCTGGATTGGTTGGGTCAATCGGTACAATCGGATTGGTTGGATCAGGATTTTCTGGATCGACCGGTAAAGTGGGGTCTGTACTTGTAATAAAGTTGACGACCGCGTTTGAGTTGTAACTTCCACCCTCAGCAGCATGCGTTGTTGTTACACCTGTCACGGTAGCTGGTACGAGTAATGCTGCGATTGCGAGTGTTTTTCCAAATGTCATTTTCATTTTTAAAATCTCCCTTTTTAGTTGAATTTATTAAGCTGGTGTATCTTTTAATACCCATTCAATGGTTCCTTGATAACTACCGGCTATACCTACGCCAGCTTTCACATTCAAGTAAAATCCTTCACCATTGTCTGACCAATGACTTGACAACTGATTTTCATCGGTTGTGTTTGTTTCACTATAAAGCGGACTAAACGTATCAGTTATGACCGTCTCATTACCTGTCTTTGGTTTGAATGATAATGCATTTATTAATTCAGAAGCATTGGCGGTCAGTTGTTGACTCATCCGTGCATCTAATGTCCATTGACTACGAACCACACGTGTATCAGTTACAATTAAATCACCTGTTTTAGATACTAGACCATAACTTTTATCAATCGGTTTAATCGCTAGATTAGAGCCGAATGATAAACTTTCGGGAACAGCTGCTAAGCTTAATACTCCCGTATAAGCTTCAACAACGTAGCTCACACTTGCTTCCTCACTTTGAACATCATTTGGACTTAGGTAAGTCGCAACTGTGTTAAATGAGTTTTTGACGTTTGTTTCTGCTAAATCTAATTGAATTTTGGCTTCAAATGTCACAGTAGCTGTTTCACCACCTGCTAAACTACCTGCGTTAACACTTAATCTGTTATCTGCCGATAAGCTCGAAGCCGGTAAAACGGTTTCTTCACCTGTTGCATCAGTCAATTTGAGTGTCGCTGGATCAACACGTAATCCTTGCGGAATAGCGTTATTAATGGTTGTATCAGTTACGGTTCCTCGATTGGCTGTATTCGTTGTGTTCAAATGGTATTTAACAGTATCACCGACATTAAATTTCCCTGAATTGTCGGTTAGGTTCTCAACGGTTTGGGTGTTTTTGATAATTGGTTGGGCTGCAACTTGTACGAGTGTATTCGCTGTTTTTTTCAAACTTTCATCACCATCTGCTACCATTGCCTGATTCAGTACCCCTTTGCCGACAGTCTCTTTTGTGACAACTACATCAATAGTAATGACACTTTCTTGATTGACCGCAATTTTTGGAATTGTTAAAGAGACATTGTTAGATATGACATTCAATGTTTGTTCTACACCATCTAAGGTTACTTGAGTGACTGTTAACTCACTCGGAACGATATCATCGACTACGGCTTGAAGCCATTCCAAACTCCCGACATTTCCGACTGTTAACGTATACCTTAACTGATCTCCCACAATGGCTAACGTTGGATCCATTGGTGTTGACTCAACCGGTGGTGCTTTTGTCGTTAAATTGGTCACCGTTTGAGTGAGAGTTGATAATGGAAAGACGTTTAACGTCGTAACCTTCGTTGCTGCTTGAAAAATCGCATCATGCACGGCTGTTTCAGCCACTGGATTTTCATTTCCCACCGTATCTTTCAAAAATATTTGAACGACACCGTCTGCTGGGAATTTAAGCCCCTTAGGCAGACTCAATTTCCACTTGCCATCAGATGCGACTGTCGCACTTGCATCAACGGTTTCACCGTTAATGGTAATTCGTATCGTTGCACCTGCTTCTGCCTCACTCCCACTGATTGAACGATCAACCACTTTGATTGGTTGATCAATTTTGGCCGGTGGCGGTGGAGTAATATCACTAATCGTGGTGCTAGCTGATTCACCAGTATACGGACCACGTGTTGCTACTCCAGAGATTGTTGTCCCTGCTTTATAAAAGCTATCTACTGTATAGCGAGCATAGCCATCTTTATCTGTTATACCTGTGTATGTTTGACCCGCTTCATCGATAAAAGTCACACTGGCTTGTCCCTCAGACGCATACACAGGAATATAGGTCACTTTACCCTCAGCTGTCGGACCATCATTATTTGGTACCTCACCAATTTTCACGCGTGCCGTGATTGTTTTATCAGCATCGGTATTCACTCGTTGGTCAGCAATCTTTTCAGGCCATTCAACCGTTGGGATTTGGTTCATTCCGGCGATTCGACGATAATCTGGTAATTTCACACCAACTAAACTAGCCTCTGATGAGGTCGCAGCTCCATTTGTGCTATAAACCTTGAAATTCGCTACTTTAGCACTCGTTAAATCAGAGGGACCTAATGGATCACTGGTTGTTTTCCATAAATCAATATCTGTATTGGTGAGATTGAATGTCCCTGTTGTGGACAATTCAATCGCACGAGAATTGGCCCCTTTATCATAATTACGAATATCGTATCCAGCTGGATTATCAATAGTCATCGTTGTCGTACTATACATTTTCACTAACGGTTGGCCGGGGCGAACCCCAATAATATATAAGTACGAGCCCGCTTCTGCTGTAAATGTTGGACCACTTACAGTTGCATAAACTGACTCAGCATTCGCTCGACTCGTCAGATTGACAATTGCTCCCTTTTTAGCAGTAAAGGACGAATTTGTATTTTGCATCCTAACCGCATTCCCTGGCATGATGACGTTGAAAATGGCGTTTTCACCGATTGTCATTGCTGCGTAATTCATATACACAGCCGGATAGGTCGTACCGTTTTGTGTCTGTCCGATTTGAATAATCGAGTTTTCGCCAACGGTAAACTCCTTGCTTTCACCTGTATTACCTGCAACGGCTGGAAGATTATAGTAAAATACGGAATAGTTATAAACACTAACATTACCCGTATACTGAGTACCTGGTTCAAAAACAGTTGATCCTGTGTAGACGTTTTCAGCACAAGTGCTAATGTCATTAACTCCATACCAGGTCATTTCACCACCGGTTGCTACAACTATTCGTTGAACTTTACTTCCTTCGGTTTTTATATTACCGAGTCTCATTCGCCATTTACCACCATTAGAAACTGCTATACCAGCATCAAGATACCCCATATCGGCTGCAACGGTACAAGATGCTATAAGATCATGCATATGAAAGTCGTAGATGGCTTTAGATTGGACAATATTTAAGGTAGGCGCGTATGCTGTCAGTTCTAATTTATGTCCATTCCCATTTAGTTCTAACGAACGCGCCGTAAAACTAATCGACCCAGTTGCTTTTAAATCATTCATAAGATTGATTTTAGATACTGTTGCATCTTTCCACGCTACTTGAAATTCAGCCCAGGTTGTTACGTTTACTTCAGTGCCTGCTCGTGCCATTCTTTTCATTGCTTTTTCTGAGGTTGTTTCAGTTGTTTTCACGAACTTTCGCTGCCGTTTCTAATTGTTCAGTTGTAATCGTCGTATTTTTTTCAATTGCTTTGTTCGCTTCACTTTGTGCGCTATCTGTTGCGGCAACGTTTGTTGCTGGTGAAGATGCACTTTCTTTCTCTGCTTTTTCACTTGTGTCAAGTATCGACTGTGAATACTCTGGTTGTGTCACTGTTTCAGCAGCCGAAATGCTCGTTTCAAGTGCTGATGGTTGCGACTCTGACACACTAATCGCCAATTCGTTTGAAAGTAAGTCTTGTTGTTCAGTCTTAGTTTTTGCTACTAATTTAACTTGTCCGACTGCTGTTGGTTTGATTGTTACAATTGTTTTTTCATTACGACTATTGAGTGTTAGTTCTCTTTTGTTCTTATCAAACCTGCTGTCTTTAACATCACATTTAACGTAGTCAACACCGACTGGCAACATTATCTTTACTGCTTCTTCACGTTTTGTAGTATCCGTTAAACGGATATCGATTTCTTCGTTCAATGTACCAGTCATTTCATCTACTGCTAGTTCAAGCGTTTGACTATTATCGGCCTGAGCTTTATCAATTACGGTACTAAACGATGAAAAAACCACTATGAAGATGATACTTAAATACGTCATTTTTTTTAACATAAACTGTCTCCTCCATTTGTTTTAACATCATCATTTTGCATAACGTAAGCGATACAAGCTCCTACCAACTAATATAAAACCGCCCAACATCAGAACGAGTGAGTACTGATCGCCTGTCACTGGTAAAATGGTGCTACTTGTTTGTCTGTGTGTTTCTCGTTGTACTTGAGTGTTTACTGGTGTTTCTCCCTCCGAGTCGTTTGAGACTGACTCAGTTTCTGCAGGTTCATTGTCAATAAGTGTATCCTCGTCAACTACATACTCGCCGTAAAAACCAGTGACCACATTTGATTGATAGGCTGCTGCCTGTGCGGTTTGTATAGCGATTATATTTCCACTACAGGTGAGTGCACCAATGATGACAAAAACTAATACGCCTTTTTTCATCAGGTTTCCCTCCTCCAACATCTACCAACAAATGGTAGGACACCACTTACTGGTATATCTGTTACTTATTAATTACTTACAACATCCGAAAGGAGCCATGTCAAAGTTGAACGATATTCAACTGCTGATTTAGGTGTACTACCTGGTACAGCTAGTTGCACAGATGTGTTTTTTTCCACTTCTTTGCTCGTACCATCTGCTTGAACTTCTGTTTTCATTTCATTAGTACCGAAACGATTCAGCCACGTCCCATCTCCTGCTCCTTCAGCTGCAGTCATAACAGTCACCGGTGAGCCTGGTGTTAACTCGATTTCCGCTGCAACAGTAGGAGCTGTAACACCGATTGCGTTTGAAACCGCTTGACTATCATTAATCGTAATTTGTGCCCCTTTTAATTCATTATATTTGGCAGTCGCGTTTGAAAATTGATTGTCTTGTAGCACTTTTAAAGTCCAACCAGTTGAAGACCCACGGTTATCAGTCACTTGAACATAGTTCGGTGTCGTTTTACCCTCTTCTTTGTATGTTTGAGGTGAGGCATAGTAAATTTCATTTTTTGATGATATTTTATTAACACCAAAATCAAGACTTGAGGCAAAATCAATGCTCAATGGCCCTGGTGTTCCTGGGTTGGGTCCATCTGGATTGGTTGGATCAATCGGATCAACCGGATCTGGATTAGTAGGGTCGGTTGGATCGATTGGATTGGTTGGGTCTGTGTTTGGAATAAATTTAACCGCTCCATTTGAAACGTATTTTGCCCCTGTTTCACCTGCTGATACGGTTGTAATTGTTCCTGATGCACCAGCACCGAGTAATGCTGTGATTGCTATGTATTTGCCAAAGTTATTCATTGTCAATTCCCCCTGTGGTTTCTTTTATATTTTTTTTACGTAAAATCAGCCAAATAATAAGCCCTATCAATAATAAGATAATCAGCCCACCGATAATGTAATAAGTTGTATAGCTTTTAACAACCGTGACATCTTTTTCGTTTAAGGCAGTGGCTTCATCATCTGTAATCGTGAAATCTTTGGACCACTTCCACTTATTGTCATAGGATTGAGCGGTCATATTCAACGTGTAATTGCCTGGTTCTAACGTTTTCCCATCGCCTAAAGCGATTGGATATGCAAAATTACTGTTGGGTGCCATTTGCATCATTTCTTTTTTTGATTCGTAAAGTACCTCACTCTTACCTTTTTTAGTGATTTTCGCATCTATTTTCAATTGGTTAACGTAGGTCGGTTCACTATTTTGGATGGTGGCATTAATTACGTTACGGTAGTTTCGTTGTGCAGCCTCGACATCATGTAAATGCAGTTTCGGAGCTACTGCTTTAATGTCTTGACGCATTTGAATACCAACAACATAAGCATAACGATTATCAATGGCCATTCCATTACCTTCAGTTTTTCTAGCTGTTTCATCCACATCTTCTTCAAGTGTGATACCACCAGTTACACTACCTTTAAAGGCCTTCTTTGGTGCCTTTACATCTAATTTCAACGCGTAACTTGAATCTGCTTTAATCGTAATTTTCTTTTCTGTTGTAACTAAATCTTTCATATCGTAAAGTAACGTTTCATCATTTTTTTTTCTTAGAAGGACCATATTCAACAACACCACTTGAACTTGTCGTTGTCGCCGCAATCTTCGGTTGAATGGTGACGGCTTTATTGGTGGCATTTTTCAACATAATGGTAAGTTGTTGTGTTTGACCAGGTGTCACTTTAAGATCAAAGTAACCTTTTTTCTGGTCAATTTGATTGCTTGGTTTTTGTGGTTCCACCGCAAAGTTAAACTCAGATGCCGCAACCGGTTGTAGACCACTGCCTAATACAATTAGTAAACTAATCACCATTCCCATTTGTTTTTTTATGTTCATCAATAAAGCCTCCATTTACAATTTAAGTAGGTTAGTTCCCAGGTACATCTGATAATGACCAGGTAAGGACTGCTTGATAGTTAGCTGCTGATTTTGCAATTGCGCCTGGTACCACTAAGCTGACATTTTTATTTTTATTAATGGTTTCGGTTGTTGTGCCATCATCACTCAAAGCAGCGGTATCATCAAATAAGGTTTGACTTGAACCAAAGCGAGTAACCCAAGTTCCTTCACCTCCATTAACCGGTGCAGTGGTAACTACTTCTGCCGAATTAGGTACGAGTGTCACTGAGTCAGTTACTGTCGGTTTAAGGGTATCGGTTGTCGTTGAGGTAGCGGTCATTCCATCTAACGTAATCGCTGCTCCAGGTAGTGTTTTATTTTTAACATTATCTGTCGTTGTGAGGTCGCCCACTTGCTTAACTGATAAAGTCCATCCAGCAGCAGTCCCACGATTATCGGTAACTTGTACATAGTTAGGTTTATTGCTCGTAACACCTTGTTCATTAGTAACTTGTTGTGAGTAAGCATAATAGGTTTCATTCGTTGATGAAATCTTTTGTGTCCCAAAATTCAAACTTGAAGCGAAATCAATACTCAATGGTCCTGCTGTCCCTGGTTCAATGGGCGCCGTTGGATCGATTGGATCAATCGGTGTTACGCCTCCACCACCTGGTTCTTCGGGATCCACTGGTAAGGTTGGTTCATTATTAGGAATGAAATTAATAACAGCATTAGCATCATAAGAACCTTTAACCTCATCTGCTTTAGCTACTGCTGTTCCTCCAATTGCCGATGTTCCTAATAACGCGATAATCATCGTTGCTTTGCCGTACCTCTTTATTGTTGTCATCTTGTCATTCCCCTTTTCTATTTTGTCCTCTAGCGGATAAACACTTCATCACTAGAGGCAAATAACTATTGTTCCGTTGTTATTCTAGGAAAAGTAGTTTAAACAAACTAACTCTTAACTCACCTTTAATACTAAATCAATCCTATTATAAAGAAAAGTTCATAAAAAGGTGTTATGATTACACATATCGTTCCCCCTCTAATTAACAGTTTTAAAATCCCGTCACTATAGGTCAGGAGACAACTAAAATGCATAAATTACTTGATAAAGAAGAGAGAAACACCTTGACTTGCCTTGAGTATTTTTCAAAAGAACGCACATTAAAAACACATAACATCCAATCGATGATGGATGAACTTCAATGGACACGTCGCAGTCTCGTTAAAAACATTGACTTTCTCCAATCTGAAATAACCGCTCAACAATGGGAAAACTATTTAACCTTGCATTTAACCGCCACAACGATTGAAGTCGAACTTTCACATTTATTTTCAATCGATTTTTTTGCCAATCATTACATCATTCAAAGTGTGCCCTTTCAATTTTGCTTAGAAATCTTCAATGGCGACTTTGAAAGCCTTAAAATGTTTACTGAAAAGAACTTTCTATCGAAACCAACAATGTATCGTAAAATTAATGTTCTCAAAAAAGTGCTCGCCGATTTTGAAATTACAGTTGATTTAGCCGATGAACGCCGTTTCATTGGAGAGGAACATCAAATTCGTTACTTTTTTTACTGTCTTTTTTCAGATGCGTATCCTTACACAACCGTCTTTACACATTCACTCGATATTGAACTTCTTAATCCGCTCATGGAAGAACTCATCGTTTTGCATCCGCGGATGACTTATACCAGTGTCTTAAAAATACGAACATTCATTGCCATCACGTTGACACGCATTCAGCAACAACATATTATCGATGCCGCTTCGTCATTGCCGACAGACTGTGATTCGATTATTTTACCGAAGAAAAACATCACCACATGGTTCAGTCCGAGCTTACAAACGTATCACTTAACGACCGATCAGGTTGATAGTGAACTTAACGGGTTACACTTCATGTTATCGACTTTAAATATTTATCCGATGTCTTATTTTGAAACGGCACATGTGCCATCTTTCCTCTATGATTCTGAATTCACACGCAACGCGGAGACACTGTTGATGCATTACTGTGCATTTTTTAGTTTGGCACTTACAACCAATGAATACTCCTATTTACTATCGAATTTAACGGCCATCAATCGACATATGCTACACGTTAAAGGTTCACAACATAATTCACGTATCCAACTAAATCTAGAAATCATTGGGAAATCTCATCCTTATATTTATCAAGCCTGCCTCGCTTTTTATGACTATTTGGAAAAAAAAATTAACGATTACCCTCAGTGAACCGATTAAGATTCAATACTTCTTGTTATTGCGTGAATCACTGGATCGCTTATATCCACCACTGACTGTGTGTGTGTTGTCGAAAATAACCGATGCTCAACAAGCTTTTCTCAAAAAAAACCATTAAAAAAGTTAAGCAGTGTTAAATTAGTTTTCGCACAGTTCCCCGATGCAAATGTCGACTTATATATTGCTGATTTTAAAATTAAGCAGCTTGAAAAACGTTATCCAGAAGCTGATTTTCATTACTGGTCTTCAATCCCTAGCGAATTCGAATGGAATCTACTCACCGAAACATTAAAAGAGTGCTACCACCAAAAAGCTTTTGTACTTCCCTACAGTCAAAAATAAGTAGCAAAAAAGCAACCCCAAAAAGGGTTGCTTTTTTGCTACTTATTTAATTTGTTTCGTATAAACTGTTTCTTCTCCTGTGCTTGTTGTCACAGTTATATTGATTGTGTCACCTTTAATGTTATAGTTCGCGATTGTCGATTGATGTGCTTCTTGATTGTTGACGACTGACTCACGAATCATCCCTTCGTTATTTCCTAACACAAGTGTTAAAGGTACGTCTTGTCCCTTTCGTGTCATTGTTAAGGTCGTAAAATCGACTGCAATGTCAGCCTGTGTTGCCTCATACTCGAGAAACGTTTTTAAAATTGTTTTAGTATCCTTATCTAGGCTACTAACTGGTTTATGATCAACTGACGATTCAGGTGCACTGACACTCGTCGCTGACTCCGTTACTTCCTTTGAACCTGTCGTTTGTACACTCGCATTTGTATCGGCTTCAACACTGTCCGTCGTTGACGAAACGACTGCGACAGTTGCTTCAGAACTCGCTTGTTGCTCATCACTCGTAATTATTTCTGAGCTGCTCGCTACTTCACTGCTCTCGCTACTCGTAGCTTTATCAGTAGACGATGATGAGACGCTTGTGGCTGACTTGCTCGTTTCGTTTTGACAAGCGCTTAAAGTTGCAATACCACCGATGGCCATGCATAAAACCAACCATTTTTTCATACCAATCACTCCACTCTCTCGTTAAATAATCCCACTAAAAAAACAAGGTTCTTCTATTCTTAGAATAACATATCCATTCATGGTAGCGCTCGTGAAAACCTTTTTGAAAGCTCTTAAGGATAACGTTTGGCTTTCCATTCTGGTGTTATAAAATAAGAATCGATGTGATATTCAGGTGTTTTTGTGGTTGCCGTCTCTAAAAACGGCTTCAATTTCTCATCTAAATCAACCCAACCAAGCCAACCGAGATGAATGGTATCTTGCAAATAACAATCAGTATCACGTTTTTTTGTTAAATCAATTACATCAAAGCCTTGCGATGATAATTGATAATTGATTTTTGTCGAAAAATCATCCAGCATTGCTGTCGATAAACCTGTGTAGGCGGCCCATCGTGCATTAACCGGTGTCACTACAAATTGAACATCGACGTGTCGACGCGCAAGTTCCTGTAACACAAGTTGAAAATCGGCATATTCGGGTGACTCTAAATAATCGTACTTAGCCTGTGAACCAGCTAAGGCCTTTAGTTTTCCCGCAATTCTATGTTTGTAAAATGAATTTTTAATCCCAAATTCATTATTGGATGATTTAAGCGTCGCAATTGTTTCCGCCTTTTCCTTAAGTACGTTAACATCGTAATTAGCAGGTAAGACTTTTTCAAACCGACGAAGTTCATTCCAACTATTCGTTGGCATATGCCCCCCAAAAACAGCTTTATTATTACTAATGATACTCGCTTTCATTGACATATATTTCACTTGAAAAGCTGACAGTTCTTTTTGATTGCTTACATCTGTCAAAATACCTGTCAGAATTGCATCAGTTTGTAATGACCCGAACTGCAAAAGACGATTGGCAACATAACTTTTTTCAGTTGCGTCGATTTGATTATTGTTGATAAAATCAATCGCTTGAACGGTTGAAAAATGTTGGTTAAAAGCACCTTTTGAAACACCTTTTTTAACAAACCATTGCGGGGAGATAAAAAAGACCATCTTTTTACGTTCGAGTGTCTCACCCATTGCTTGAAAGGTCAAATAATGCGACAACGATTGTGTGCCCGCTTGTCCAATTAAAAAAGGGGTGTAATTACGATTGTATTTATCGGCTAAGGCTGCCGGATGAAACGCGTCATAGCGCTGTAATTCTGATGAACCGACAAACGGGATGAATTGTTTATCAGCCATTGCTGCCCGGTAAATATCATCATTACGTTTCACTTTTTTCTGTGAGACAACTGCTGCATCATGCAACACGGTTGGCGTAATCTTTTGTTTGAAAACTGGCAGAGTGTAAACCGCAACTAAGAGGAATAACGCGATTATCACTGGACCTAACGCTATAAACAAGCGTTTTTTCATTGATATTCGGCTACCTTGTTAATGATTAAAGCTGGTGTTGACCATTCCTCACGGTCAAATTCTGATACAGGTACGGTAATATCAAGACGACTTTCAATTTCTAAGATTAATTGCACTGTTCCCATTGAATCAAGTAAACCTTCTTCAAATAAATCGAGTGCTTCATTTGCTCGCACGTCACTACTTCCGGTAATTTCTTCTAAAATATCTAAAATTTCTGCTTTGATTGTCATTATATAATCCCCTTTATCATTTTATTTAAAAAACATTGTATCGAGAATACCTGAAAAAATTAAAAAACTGAAACATACGGTATTAAAGGTAATGAAAATCGCCAGGCCATAGGTGAACCAATTGCTTGGTAATTTTTGATTTTTTTTCTTATAGCGAAGCCACGCATCATTAACAATGATGGCAACGCCATGAAAGACACCGTACGCAATATAGTACCACGTCAGGCCGTGCCAAACACCCATTAATAAAAATAAAGCCATGTAACTAATATTAGAAATCACAATCTTACTTTTAAAAACTTTTTTCTTGATTAACGTGAACACCAACCGCATAAAAACGTAGTCGCGGAACCAAGTCGATAAACTCATATGCCAACGGTTCCAGAACTCTTTTATGTTTGGACTCGCAAACGGTTTATTAAAGTTGATGGGAATTTGATAGCCCATTAAATAACTTGTACCGACTGCAAAGAGACTGTACCCGGCAAAATCGAAGAAAAGATATAAGCTATAACTATACATGTAAGCGACCGTATTCAATGAAAAGAAGCCGTTCAGAATCGCGGTTTTTTGCATGTATTCGACCACATACGTGTTTAAGTAGTATGCGATAATGAACTTATACAAACAGCCCATTACCAACATGAAAATCCCTTTATCGAACATCGTTAAATACTTATCACGGGTTGGAGGCACATACAGTTCTTTTTCAAACCGACGATAGCGGTCGATCGGACCAGATGAAATAGTCGGGAAAAATAACATGAATTCTAAAAAGCTCCGTGAACTGAACTTCTTCATTAAACCATCACGAATATCCATCGCCATTTGCACAGCCTTAAATGTTAAGTATGATATTCCTAAAAAGCCAAGCAATGACGAATGAGCGGTTAACAACGGTAGTGTTTTCGAAAGGAGTAATGGCATTAAGCTCAGGAGGATAACACCGTAAAAGACATAGCTGTTGTTCGCTTTTTGGCGATATGTGAAGTAGCCATAAATCAGCAACCATTGCCAAATAACATAACCGATGATGGCAATCCCTTGATGCCAATTGCTACCACCAAAAATAAAGTACAACATCACTAGTGTCACTATATTTTGATACACTAAATAGCGTTTTTCTCGCAATAAGCCAATCATCAAAGGTATCAAAAGGATAAATAATAAAATCAGATACATCGGTCCATTATAGGGGATACTCATTGATTCACCTCATTCATTAGCGCCTTACGGTCGACTTTGCCATTTAATGATAAAGGCAGTTCCTCGACATAGACCCATCGCGTTGGCACCATGTAATCATTGACCAACAACCCGAGTTCATGTTTTAGCTGTTGTGTAAGCTGTGTCACTTTTTCATACGGATGTGTTTTCACAACTACATAGGCGACTAAACTCTGAACTTTTGTACCATTCAGTTTTGCAACGACACTGGCATGTTCAACTAAGGCAAGTTGTTCGATGTTATGATCGATATCTTCTAGTTCAATACGATAACCTTTATATTTCAACTGAAAGTCGCGTCGGCCCTGATAATAAAACAAGCCTTCTTCGCGACGGCCGAGATCGCCCGTACGATACGTGTGTTGACCCTGATATTTAATAAAAGCCTCCGTCGTTTTCTCGCTGTTGTTTAAATAACCACGTGAAACCGCTGGACCACCAATCAACAATTCGCCGACTTCACCATCAGCCACTTCATTTAACTGCTCATCGACAATCACAATCGGAGTATCGACTTTGGCATAACCAATCGGCAAACGGTTTACTTCGTTGAGCAATGTTGGCGTCACCTCAATTTGCGTCACTGCCACTGTGGCTTCTGTAGGACCATATGTATTGAAAATGCGGGCCGTTGGAAAACGTTCCTGCAATTTCTGTGCTGTCTTAACCGTTAATTCTTCACCACAGAAGAAGAAATGTGTTAACTGAGGGTACTGTTCTTGCACAAACTGAGCATCCATTAAACAAATATCCATGAATGATGGGGTTGATACCCAAACGGAGACTTCAAGCGTTGGCAACGTTTCAAACAACAGTTTGAAGTTAGTCGTTGCTGCTTTTGTTAGCGGCATGAGTTGCCCGCCAGTTAATAAGGCTGGGTATAAATGCATCACTGATAGATCAAATGAGTATGGCGCCTGCGCTAAAAAGCGTTGTTGCTGTGGCAGATCAAATGTCGTTTGCATCCAGTTTGTAAAACTTATTAAATTTGATTCGCTAATTTGAACGCCCTTTGGTGCTCCTGTTGTACCTGATGTGAAAATAACATAGACAATCTCATCACCAGTTACGGCTGTTTCAACCGGTAAGGCCTCAAACCTATTCGTTGTGAAACGCTGTAAGTCGTCACAAGTATACAGTGAGCAATTTCGTGTTATTTCCGTTGGAAACGGTGCGGCTGCAATAATTAAGGCTGGCTGTGCGACTGTGATTATTTGTTGCAGTCGTTCAATTGGCGTTTGACTATCCACTGGAATATACGGATGTCCGGCCTTCATCGCACCGATAAAACTCGCAAGCATGTCAAACGACATGCCACCATAAACTAAAATTGGTGCTTGTCTCGTCAATGTTTCGTGCTGATTTAATTGATAAGCCAACGCATCTGACTGTCTTTGCAAGTCCTCATACGAGTAACCTTTATCAGCAATTTTATACACAGGTGCTAGCGGATTCGCTTGTGTCACTTGAGTTAATTGTTTAATAATATTCATTCATGAACGCGCCGTGCGCTTCCCTCCTAATTTAAAATTCATTATAAATAAAGTTACTACCAACATTGTTATCAATATAGATGTAGCTTAATGTTAAGAAAACCGCGAAATAAAACAATGTTTTGAGACTGATACGCAACCATTTGTGCGGTTTACTGTCAGCTGATACTTTCTTCATTGTTTGTCTCCTCCATCCTTCTACTAGGTAATAAGTAATTATAACAAAAAACTATCAACACACTATTTCATTTTAAGCTTGATGAACGGTTGATTTTGATAACGCTGTTCCCTAAAAAACCTAACAACTTAAGTTGTTAGGTTTCAAATTGTAGACAACGTCAGAAAGACTTCTTTTTCATTTGAAACTAACTCAGAAAACTTTGGCTACGGGATGATTAGACTGAATAAAACGACTGTTATATCCTCTAGTTACATCAACTAACAGCTAGCAACTTTCAGATAAATCGCAGCGACGGGAAATAGTCCCTTTCATTTATCTTCCAAGTTGTTTGCTTCTAAATGGTTGCTTTCACTTTTATTTCGCTAGTTGCACCAGCACAATTCTATCAGCGCGGCGCATCACTCAACGTCCAGCCCAGGATACCCTTATAATCGCCAGGTGCTCCTTTTCCACCTGGAACAACCAGTTTAAAGCCACTTCCGGTTGGCTTCCACCGATCAGATAAGACCGTTTCAACCGCTTGATTACTCTCCGTATAAAGTGGCACATCCACAGTCGTCACACGTATCAACTGACCAGCCTCGTTTTCGAAGTGAATTGTATTCGCTAACTCAGCTTGACCCACATGCAGTTGTTGCTTCATTTTAACCGATAGCACCCACTTTGTTTGTTTAATCCGAGTGTCTGTCACAATCAGATCATCTTG
The DNA here is from genome assembly GCF_000525915.1 of Brochothrix campestris FSL F6-1037. Taxonomy (GTDB): domain Bacteria; phylum Bacillota; class Bacilli; order Lactobacillales; family Listeriaceae; genus Brochothrix; species Brochothrix campestris. The sequence continues at coordinate 21,029 of NZ_AODH01000026.1, forward strand.
ATAGCTTTGCATTGAGTATGTTTGATTATGAGCCTTGCTTGTTAAGCCACTCCCAAAATCAAACGATTGTGGTACTGACGTTAAAGCTAGTTTCCCCACGTATTTATTTTCTACATAAGCGAACAGTGGATCGAGGGATTGACCTACAGCATTATCTCCCGTGGCCCGTGCCTTGTTAGTAATCATTTCAGTTGGTGGAATCTGCGAAACACGTACGCTTAATTTGAGTTGTTTTTGTTCGCCAGCTTTTAATTGACCCACCGACCAACGAATCGTCTGTCCTTCGACAGTCGTTGGTTCATCACTCTTAACAAAGGTTAAGAACGACGGCAAATCATCCTCAACCATCACATCTTCCCAACGACCGCTGTCCTTTGGTAAGCTCGCCGTTAGCGTGTACTCGATGACATCTTGATAGCCTACCTGTAGACGATTAGTCGTTTTCGTTAATTGTGGCCGTGGTGCGCGATAATTGAGGAGATTCACCACAGTTGGCCCCTCGGATTGGTCATCTTTAATCGTAAATTGATGGGTTGTTCCATCTATCAGATAGCCAGGAGCTGCCTTTGTTTCTGTCAGTGAATATTCACCAGGCAGAAGGTTTTCCAGCCTAATATTTCCTTGTTTATCGGTCAATAACTCTTTTTCTAATACAGTTCCCGCAGCATTGTTCATGCGATAAGTAACACCCGCGATTCCCTGTTTAGAATCGCCATCTTTTTTGTGCACCTGTAATTGTCCCGTACGAATAAAGGTCGAATTCGTATCGTGCGGCATTTCATATTCAGCCTGATAACGTGCTTTATTGATGATTTCACCAGTTGTTTTCACTGTCGCATCAAATTGAATATCAAACGTTTCACCAGGTTGTACCGTCCCTAAAGAAATTTGTCCGTTATTCCATTGAGCATCACTCATTGCTTTACCGTTAATCGTTAAGCTTCCTCCGTTATATTGCAAGCGCTCGTCCAGTTCATCGCTCACAAGCGCATTTAAAGATTCAAATCGATTCGTAATACTGTTCGATACTTGCACACGGTAACGGACCTTATCTCCCACTGAGACAGCCTCTGCTTCAGCAAACAAACCTCCTGTCGTCAAATTTTTCACGGACTTATTAAGTGCTACCTTATTTTGATCGGGTAGTTGGATAATCGAGGCCGAGTGAAAGTTAGTGTATGAGCCAGTTGACCCTGTAAAGCCCCAATACGCCATCGTTCCTCCGAACGTTTTCTCCACATCATCTACCTTATAATGAATTGGTGTGTAATTATCAAAATAATAGCTAATCATCTGTGTCGTTGCATTCCATTCAACCTGTAAGGTCCGCCACGTATCATTTGCTAATATTTGTTCGTTTGCTGTCGCAATTTGCAAGCCCATGTGGTCCGCTTCAGTACTGCCATTTTTATTGCCAGGTATTTGCACAGCAATATGCCCGCGATTCTCGGCTTTTTTATTAACAAAGCGATCGGAACCGGCCGAACTGCTTGAATTATAAAACGTATCGAACTCTAAAGCGACGGCATTTTTAATATAATTTCCCTTTTTAGTATTGTAGGCACCAAGACCTGCTCCTGGTTCACCAATGGCTTCTAAACCACGCGAGTCATTTTGAATCACAAAGGTCATACCATCGGCACCTTTAGGATTATCACCTAAATAAACAGACATTTTCAAATCAAAGTCTTTCGTCATATCCACCTGTTTTTTATACCACATCCCACCTGATTGGCTTTTTTTATTCTCGGTAATGATTGCCTGTGATTTGTTCGTTGGATGAATTGAACTATTTTTGCCCGTCACAATATGAAATGAACGTGCAACATCCAATTCCGAAAACGGTGGATTGTTCTCATTATTAAATAAGGCAGGTGGCATCACTCGCGATTGCTTTTCTTCAAACTTAACTTTCGACGCTGTCTTTGATTCACTTGCTTGCGATGAGGAAGTTGTCACTTCGCTTTCTTTTGGCAAGGAAACCGGTACCTCACTTGCATGAGGTAGAGCGCTTGTTGTGGTGCTTGCAATAGTAGACGTTAATGCACCCTCAGCGACTGTCACCTTATCACTCACTTTTTTTTCAGCAATATTAACCATCACTTGATTCGATGTCTTATTTCCAGTTGCATGCGATACAGTCGCCTGTATCGGATAATCGCCCGCTTGTATCGCGATGAGCGAGATGCTATTGTCTGATTCTAATTCTTTCAACGTAACGACATTCGTCGTTTCATCAACCGTCAACTTATCGATTTGAGACTCTTTTTCAACGACCTGTAGGCCTTCTGGCAACCTAAATTGAAGTTCCTTAATCGCTGGATTTGTCACTTTAATTTGCAATTGTACTGGTTCATCGATAAGAATCTTTTGTTTCGTTAACTGCAGCATCACTTCTGTTGTCATATCGGCTTCTGTTCGGTCACTACGAATTAAAAAAGTCGTGACACTTAACATAAGTACGAGTATTATTACGAGGACTTTTTTCACAATTATCGCGTGCTCCTTCCGGGTTCATTTAGAAAAAGAGCCACAGAATTGACTTTCCATGACTCTCAGACAGTTACGACTAACAGCCTTAAACAACTTATATATCAGCACCATTTGTTGGCACTTCTGCTAGTGTCCAGTTTAACTGTGAGCGATATTCAGCTTCTGTTTTTAACGATTTACCTGGCACAGATAAAGTGACCGCCGTATTACGCATCACCTTGATTTCCGATGGTTCAGCCCCTCCTTCACCCGGTACTAAATCGCTCCCTTCTTGTAACGTTTTTTCTGAGTTACCAAAGTGTGCCGTCCATAACCCTGCTCCTTCACCCTCGTTCGCTGCCATTACAGGCACTGCTTCTTCGGGTTGTAACACGACTGTTTTGGCAACCTGAGACGGTGCTGCTAACTCTGAACCAGTGATTGTTTTAACCTCACTTTGCTCTAAAGTAATGACCGCACCTTGCAATTGCTTGCCTGCCGTGGAAGTCAGTTGTTTTGCCTGTGTTACCGTTAATGTCCAGCCAACTTCAGTTCCACGATTATCGGTAATCTGAACGTAGTTCGGACGATACTGTTGCTCGCCTGCCACCGTAATTGCTTGAGCATAGGCATTATATACGGCATCCTTCGTTGTGATTTTAGTAGTTCCGAATTGTAAACTTGAGGCAAAATCAATACTCAGTGGACCTGGTGTTCCTGGATTGGGACCCTCGGGATCTGTTGGGTCAATTGGATCAACCGGTGTCCCTGGATCCGGATTTTCTGGATCAACTGGTAAAGTTGGGTCGGTGCTCTGGATGAAATTGACCACTGCATTTGACTGATAATCTTGCGTTTCTGCCGCCTCAGCTGTCATAATAGTACCTGTCACCACCGCTGTTATTAACGTAGTAATTGCGATTCTTTTACCAAACATTTGTAAATTTGTCATTTATATCGCTCCCTTTTTTCGCTATTTTTGTTACTTCATGTTATCATTCGCTGATTTCGTTGCGCTTGTTCGATTATTTGAATACCCCTAGTCAAACTCGCTATGATAAGCAGGTCGGCTGTAAATAATAATCCCGTCTGTGTATCGCCTGTCATCGGTAAATGACTAGGCAGCTCCATGGATGACGCATTCGGTTGCGCTGTACTTTGTCCCGTCGGCTCAGAAAAAACATACTTCCCATAAAAACCTGTTACCACCTGTGACTGATAACTAGTATCGACTGAGGCAACTACCGCATTAACCTGTCCACAAAGGCTTATCATCACTATGAGAATAACGCTGTTAATTATGCGCATCTTTAGTCCTCCCTTTACGCTCGTTAGTCATTGCTGTTAACTTCCGCTAGTACCCAAGTCAAGCGTGAACGATATTCCACTGCTGACTTGGGCGTACTTCCCGGCACCGCCAATTGCACAGATGTGTTTTTAGTAACTTGTTTTACTGAACCATCCGCTTGTTTTTCTGCGACTTGTTCAAGTTTCCCAAAGCGACTAATCCACGTGCCGTCACCAGCTCCTTTCGTCGCAGCCATTACCGGCACCGCCTCCCCTGGTTGAAGAGTGACTTTCTTAGAAACAGTCGGCGCTTCAACCGCGACTGTATTCGAAACCGCCTCACTATCTTTAATTGTGATAACAGCCCCTTTTAACTCATTGTATCTGGCATCATCATTTTTGAATTGTGTGTCTTGCTTCACATGTAACTGCCATCCTGCCGATAAGCCGCGATTATCGGATATTTGCACATAGTTTGGTGTTTCTTTCCCAGCTACTTGATAACGTTGCGGATTTGCATAATACAGTGCATCAACTGATGAAATTTGATTCACGCCAAAGTCAAAACTAGAGGCAAAATCAATACTTAAAGGACCTGGTGTCCCTGGATTAGGACCTTCTGGATCCGTTGGGTCAATCGGATCAACTGGCTCAGTCGGATCGGTTGGATCAACCGGATCGACGGGATCAGTATTTGGTATAAATCGAACCGCTCCATTACTTTGGTAATTTGCTCCTGTTTCAGCAGCCTTGACTTCGGCCGTATTTACAAGTAATCCCATTGTACCTAAACCAACTAAACTTGTGACTATCAAACACTTCTTATCATTTTTCATCATTACTTCCTCCTCTGTTTTGTTGACGCTTCTTCCTTAAATAAAGCCATAAACCAATTAAAAACAACGCGACGCTAATCCCACCGCTATAAAACCAAAAATAACTGTTCTGAACAGTCACGTCCGTATCGTTATACTCTTTTGCCTTAGCACTTGTAATTGTGAAATCTTTTTGCCACTGCCATTTCTCTTTAAACGATGAAGCTGTCATTTTCAAAGTGTAGTCACCCGCTTGTAATCGTTCCCCTTCACCTAAGGCAATTGGATAATCAAAGTTCGTATTAGGCGCCATCTGCATCATCGTAGTACTGCTTTCATACAATACCTTTGTTTGGCCTTTTCGCGTTACTTGCCCCTCGACTTGCAGTTGATTCACAAAGGTCGACGTCTTATTTTGAATCGTAGCTGCGACAATATTACGATAATTACGCTGACTCGCAAACACCTTTTTCAATTCAAGTTGCGGTGTGATTTTTTCGGTTGATTGACGTAGTTCGAATCCGACAACATAGGCATAACGATTATCGATTGCCATCCCACCATCACCCGTTGATGCCTTCGTCTCCGGTCGTTCTTCAGTCAACGTCAATCCGGCCACAACAGTACCACTAAATTTTTCATCTGGGATTGCCACCTCGATGGGCAACAGATAAGTCGAATCTGCTGCTATCGTAATTTCACGTGGCACTGTTAGCCATTTCGTTACATCATAAGGCATCGTGGCATCACGCTTCTTTTTACTCGGACTATAATCAACAACTCCGCTGTTATTGGTCGTCGCACTCGCAATTTTCGGACGAATCGTAACCGCTTTATTCGTTGAATTCGTCAATTTCACCTTTAATTGTTGCGTTTGTCCTGATGATACTAATAAATCAAAATAACCTTTTTTAGCATCCTTTTGATTGGCCGGTTTTTCAATTTCGACTGCAAAATTGAAAGAACTCGCACCCACTTGCCTGTAACACAACAACAAGATCACAAGACTCACTAAAAAAAAGCCATCCACTCAGTCTTTTAAAAATCATTCATTAACAACACCTTCACTTGGTTTAATATATTCCATCCAAGCCTCCCTCCTCTTTAACTGCAAGCATAAACGATTACTTCTTAGTCGCAAACTAATCATTTATTACTGGCTAAAACAAATATACCCCGTATTAAGTAACCATCCTATTCACATAAATGCTGTCAAAAAGACCATATATTGAACACATCATTGACGAGTACCCTTTAATATCTATGCTAGGAAGGAGTGTTGACATGCATAAATTACTTGATAACCATGATAAAAACAGCTTATTCTGTTTGCGCTATTTTTCCGAAAAAAAATCGCTATCAAAAATAACGATTCAAGACATGCTCAACGATTTGCAATGGGAGCGACGTAAACTATTAAAAATACTTGCTGACTTGTCTGAAACGAGTAAACAAAACAACTGGGAAACTTACCTGACCTTTAAATATGTCAACAATGAACTACATATCGAGCTTTCAGATGCATTTTCTCTTGATTTTTTCTTAGCCTATTATTTAAAAAATAATGTTCTTTTCCAATTCTTAATCGAGTTATTCAATGATGATTTTATTGATTTACAAAAGTTTACCGAAGAACGTTTTTTAGCAAAAGGGACTTTTTATCGTAAAATGAAACGCTTAAAAATACTGTTAGCTGATTTCAACTTACACATTGATTTAACAAAAAAAGAACGAATTATCGGTGAAGAACACCAAATCCGCTACTTTTTTCACTGTCTTTTCACTGAAGGTTATCATTTTTCGCTTGCGTTCGCACATAAAGTTGAACATGCCCCCATTAATGCTGTGCTAGCCTTTATAAAGAAGATCCATCCCGAACTCCCCTATTCTTTTTCCCTTAAGTTACGCTCTTATCTCGCCGTCACTTTAACACGTATTACGCAAGGGTTTTATGTGCCTCTGCAAGAAGATTATCCGCACGCCTTCTCAACTACAGTTGCGACAGATATTTTAACTCAGATTCAAACGTTATTATTAACAAACCTTTCGCCAAAACAACTGCGGGCCGAAACAAATTTCTTTTATATGAGCTTGCTCGCCAACAATACCTATCCCTTAGATTACATCAAACGCGAAAAATTACCTGTACAGCTTTTTTTAGAACATGTTTCCCAACAAACCAAACGTTTTATCAACCTATATGCCCGCTTTTTTAAACAGCCGTTAGCTGCCACTGAGTATTTTTACTTACTGATAAACTTAACCGCAATCGATACCCATACGAGGCTATTCAAGGGTTCTACTAATCATTTTCGCATGGATTTCAATGTCAGTCTGTTAAAAAAAAACTATCCCTTACTTTATAGTATGTGCGATAACTTTTATAACTTTTTACAAAAAGAAAACAGTCGTACCTTGTCTGATACGATGAAAATTAACTATTTCTTCTTACTACGAGAATTAATCGATACGACTGAACGATCCGTTAATATCTGTTTGTTATCCAAAGTGAACAGCCTCCAATATGCCACTTTAAAGAAAAAAATCCAACGCTTATCACAGGTTGATTTGAGCTTTATTAATCATCCGTCTGCCGAAGTTGATTTTTATATCGCGGATTTCAAACTAAGTGCGTTAGAAGATGCCTATCCTGACGCTGTCTTTCACTACTGGCCTTCATTGCCCGATGAAGCCGAACAGTTTCGTTTAGTGCAACGACTCAACCAACTCTACCGTCAGCCCACTCAAAGGCCTCGTGCAAAAAAAACGACAACCTAATATTAGGTTGTCGTAGATTGTAGACAAAGTCTAAACAGACTTCATTTTCTTTAAAATTCTATTACAGTGACTTTGTTTACGAGCTGATAAGGCTAAATAGAAACGCTGTTATATCCTCTCATTGTATGAAAAACGAGCCTTCGAGGTGAGTGTACAGATGGTATTCGACTCCGAGAATGCATGCATTGACGACCTAGAACAGCGTTTATCTTCAGTCTGAAAGTAGTAAACCGCGATGGTTTAGTACTTTTTTATGTAGCACAGTCTTATTTACGATTGAATAGCATTAAATAGCCGAGTACAATCCCTAAGATGATATAGACGTTTTTAATGACATAAACAGCGATATGATAGTTTTGACTCATATCTTCTGCTGAAAACGGATAATCCAACTGCTTAAAACAAATAACCCCCACTATAAAAATAATCACCATTACAATGTACTTTAAAAATTTCATTTTTCTTCCTCCTTCGTTAATAATTAGCAAGCTCTGCTTCCGTGTTTACATTAATGATTTTCGCACCACTATGAATGCGTTGCATTAATTGTGCCATTGTTGCTTGTGGAACAGCTATACAACCAGCTGTTGCTGTTGCTGCTCCATTACTCACATGTAAAAAGAAAGCCGAACCGCCACCGACACCTCCATTATAGTTAATAGTGATGGCATATTGATACTGGGTCGGATAATCAATTAAATGCTCATCCGCCTGATTAGACGAACTCCGTTCCTGCCATGTATTATACTGCGGGTCATTGACGTTTGAAATCCAATAACTATTGGCTGTAATTGGTTTAAACGGTAATAGTGTGCCTGGATTCGATGTCCCGAAGGCAAACCCTAAACCATAGCTCCCTTTTGGTGTGGCACTGCGCGATTCACTTGCTTGACTTTTGTTTGTGCCTGTGTGATTTGTTTAATTGATATTCCGCTTGCAAAAGGTCAGACTTAACTTCATTAATGACATTGATTTCATGATCATTAAATAATGACCTGGCCACAAACCCTTCACTCGATATGAGCAAGGAACTGGCATCACTTTTCACATAATTACTTTTGTAGCGTGTCATTTCATTCTTTGTTGCTTCTAACAAATAAGGCTCATTTTCTGGTCGCGTTTTTCGAGTGAATCATAGGCAAACAGCGCCTCCATCAATTGATAATTAATGTCTTTGATTGTCTTCATTTCATCGAGCGGTTTTGCGGGTTCTTCTTCAACTTTCGCAAGCGAACGGAATTTTTTCAGCTCGCTATCTTTTGCCTTGCTTTCTTTTTCATTCTTTTGATTGCGGACTTGCAGAGCGTCATTACTATTCGTAACGCTAATTAAGCGACTGATTAAAAACAAGACGAATACCACAGCTATAACAATTACGACTTTGTTCTTCATTTTCTCCCTACTTTCCGGTTATACCTAAAATTGGTGCGGGGTCAATTTGTCCGCCCCATTGTTCTTTTCTAATTTCAAAATGCAAATGAGCCCCTATTGATTGCCCTGTATTGCACACTTTACCCATGACTCGACCTTGTTTCACTTCTTGAACTTTCGTTACACTGACCTCATTTTGATGGGCGTAGAGTGTCCATTCTTTACTTTGTTTATGTTCCAGCAACACCACATTACCATAATTATTAAAGCCATTACTATTACTTCCCATTCCGGCAAAAATAACCACGCCATCATCAGCCGCTTTAACAGCTGAATTCATCGGTTGTGCAAAGTCCAAGCCTTTATGTTGTTCCCTTTGACCTGTCACTGGATTGATTCAATCAACAAAAACTGAGCTTGCAATCGGATTATCTACGGGAATAATGTACTTCCCTGTGCCACCACCAACGAGATTACCACTGCTACAATCATAGTATTGGAGGATGTTTTTGAAATAATCTTTATCCCCTGGTCCTGCACCAAAGCCTGGTACGACATTTTTATAGAAGTAATAATTGGCTTCTTCTGACCATTTTCCATTGCGTTCTTTTTTGAGCCATGGGCCAAACGACGGAAACTGATATAAGACGGATGAAATGTTTACATCGCCTTCATTAGTCGGTGAGGGATCATGTCCAGCCTTAGTCGCATCGACTTTAAAGTCATTGCTGGCAAAGGTTTTAAGGTGTTTTAAACAATGTGTTTAAAACGTTTGTACCAAGATAAAATGGTACTAAACTAGTGGTTCTATCGTGAAAGAGGTAATTGAAATCTTCGAATGATTCATTCCAAAAGGACGTTCTATAAGTCCGATAAGCGCTCGACTTGTCCAACGGATTCAAACATGGATGAATAAGTTACCACGTCGGATTTTAGGATTCCAAACACCAAAAGAACTATTTTCAGAAGAAATTACAAAACTTCAGTTGTTCACAAATGAAAAAGTAAACTTACTATCATGATTTGATACGGATGGCTAACTTATTCTTGCAATTCATGATTTAAATTATTTACTTGTGATAACGTCACTTATGTTAACTATTATAAATTTGACTTCTTGTGTACATTTGTAATACAATAGAAACGTAGAACAAATGTACACAAGGAGGTTTTTTATATGAGTACCGTTACATTTAGAGTTTCTGATGAGGAAAAATCATTCATTCAATCTATGGCTGATTTAAATGGATTAAGTTTATCAGAACTGGCTAGAACTAAATTATTAGAAGGATTAGAAGATCAAATTGATATGGATTTATATAACAAAACAATCAAAGCTCATGAATTAAATGACGAAAGTATCTCACACCAAGATATGCTTCTAGAATTAGGATTATGATGGATAGAACATACACCGTTCGATATGAAAAAAAATGCACAAAAATCACTAAAAAAAAAATAGATAAACATCAAGCTCGTCTTATATTATCTTGGATTTCTAAAAACTTAGAAGGAACTGATTCTCCTAGAATTCACGGAAAAGGTTTAGTAGGAAATAAAAGTGGTCAATGGCGATATAGAATAGGCGATTATCGTTTATTAGCAAACATAGATGATGATACTATAACTATTCTAGTTTTAGAAATTGGTCATCGTACAGAAGTATATAAATAAAAAAGACTAATTGTATAATCAAGTTATGTAGTGATCCCCAAAAGTTAGACTTTTAGGGAGTGGAGAAATCCACTCCTTTTTTTCATATCGCCGATAGTAAAATTAAGCTAGACAAATAAAAAAGTCATTTGTGCGACACTCAAAATAGTTCCGACCAAAGAATTATTAGGAGTGAAGACAAATGACCTATAAACATCTCTACACCAAATGTACTTGTAATGATAGAAGCCTATTTCCAAACGAAACAATCTGTTTTAACCGGATTGAAGAGACTAGGACGTTCAAGACAAACGATTTATAATGTCTACAATTTTTTTAAGAAAGGTTCCTCAGCCAGTGATTATTATCAAAAATACAAAGAAAATAAAACATATTGTGGCAGACGACCTATCATTTTAAGTACGGATCAACAAACTTACATTCAGAAAATGACAGCTAAAGGCTGGACACCTGATGTGATTATTGGTCGTGCTGAGATACCTATCTCATGTTCTGTTAGAACGCTCTATCGCCTATTTAAAGCGAACGACTTCGATATCACAAAGCTACCAATGAAAGGTAAACGTAAGCCAAACGGACACAACGAACGTCGCGGAAGGCAAGCATTTAAGCGTAATATTTCG
>NZ_AODH01000027.1 GCF_000525915.1 Brochothrix campestris FSL F6-1037
ATGACGTTTGTGAAGGCGACTCTAGCGGGAAAAGTGGCAGCTGAATACCCCACAGCGGAGCGCGGAGGATGAAGCGTCACCCGCAGAAAGCGTCCTTCACATTAGGAATGACTACAAAAAAAGCAGCTACCAAAAAAGGTAGCTGCAAAAATGACTTATTTTACTAAATTTTGAATAACAACACTATTTGACATAGAGCCAAAAAAAGCCCCGATTATTATTAGTTAAATATAATATAAGTTATCTGACGGATAAACTGGATCGCAGGTAATATCCATGCCGAGTTTACGTAATGTTTGCTCATCATAATCATTTAACATGACTGTTGAATGTGCTTGAACATCCGTTAATTCAGAAATTTTCTCATACGCAAGTTGTGCTGTTGGGTTTGTTACCGCGCTAATTGATAAGGCAATTAACACTTCATTTGCCGTCAATGCTGTCATCTTATCGTGTAACTCATTACGTTTCATGTCTTGAATCGTTTGTAAAATGACCGGTGATAATAATAAAATATCATCTGAAATATTAGCTAACGTTTTAATCGCATTTAAAATCGCTGCTGCACATGGATCCATTAAATCAGATGTACGTCCGGTTACAATGCGGCCATCGTTTAGTTCAAGTGCAATAACAGCTGGCATCATGTCCGAGATATTGTTTTGTGCTTTCAGACGTAAAGCATAGTCACGGGCTGGTGTGACCGCTAAGCGATCTTCTTTCTTTAACTCAACTTCTTCCATAATTAACTTAATGCGATTTAAAGCATCTTCGTCAAGCAAGCCCTTTTTAAAATCACATTCAGTCGCAAAACAACGGCGGATGATTTCTTGTTTCGACGCTTCTGTAATCGCATCATCATCTGTAATACCAAAGCCAACACGGTTAACGCCCATATCTGTTGGCGAATGATATACCGTTTCTTTACCCGTAATTTTTTCAATCATTCGTTTAATAACAGGGAATGTTTCCACATCACGGTTATAATTAACGGCCAATTTATCGTAATAATCTAAGTGGAAGGAGTCAATCATGTTGACATCTTTCAAGTCAACCGTTGCCGCTTCATAGGCAATATTAAGCGGATGTTTTAATGGCACATTCCAAACAGGGAATGTTTCAAATTTGGAATAACCGGCTTCGCGACCTTGGTGACTCTCGTGATACAGTTGATTCAAGCACGTCGCTAGTTTCCCACTACCTGGTCCCGGCGCGGTTACTACAACGATAGGTTTTGTCGTTGGAATATAAGGGTTTTTGCCAAAGCCTTCATCGCTGACAATTTTATCGATATTCGATGGGTAATCTTCGATTGCTGCGTGTTTGTAGACTTTAATATCACGTCGCTCAAGCTTGTTAATGAATAATTTAGTCGAGGGTTGGCCGCTGTAACGCGTAATGACCACACTGTTGACTTCAAGGCCATAACCACGGAATTCATCAATTTGACGTAAAATATCTTTATCATAGGTAATACCATAATCACCACGGATTTTATTACGTTCAATATCGCCTGCATAGACACACATTAAAATTTCAGCTTTATCGCGCAATTTTTGTAACAGTTTAATTTTAGCATCTTCATCAAAGCCTGGGAGTACACGCATCGCATGTTTATCACCAATCAATTTACCACCAAATTCAAGGTATAATTTATCGTAATCATTGACACGTTCTAAAATAAATTTTGATTGTTCATCGATGTACTTTTGTGGATCAAAACCAATTTTCTTCATTTACTTTACCCCCGTTATCTTCGTTAGTTGCGGTGTTCATTCCAACACATATTCTTCTATTATAGACGTTTCGACTAGATTGACAAGTTTTTTTTAACAACCGAAGAGCAACTTTTTTTTTTCGCTAATTGCCGTATCTTGCTACAATAGCCTTTGTAACTTGAGGCATTCAATAATTGATAGTATTTTGCGATAAATCCAATCGAATCATAAGCCGATAGATGTGTTTTGTGCGCTAAATTTGTTACAGTTAACTCAAAGAGCACTCGTGCTCATCACATATTAAAGGAGTTTTATGATGAAACTAAGTATTTTAGATCAGGCCGTTGTGCCAAAAAACACAGACGCGGCAACAGCTTTAACGAATGCTGTTGAACTAGCCATCTTAGGAGAAGAACGTGGATATGAACGGATTTGGTTAGCTGAGCACCATAATAATAACGGGATTGCTAGTTCCGCACCAGAAATTACAATTGCCCATATTGCAGCTAAGACGAAACACATTCACGTCGGTACCGGTGGCACGATGGTAATGCATTATGCGCCCTATAAAATGGCGGAAACATTTAAGACACTCAGTGCGCTCTCGCCAGGCCGAATTGATTTTGGTGCAGGTCGTGCACCTGGAGGCGATCATTACTCAACACTTGCCTTAGCGGAAGGTCGTGCCCCTGCTTATGACGGTGCATATGCTAAAATCCAAACGACACTCGACCTTATGAACGATCAAACAAGCAGTGATCCTCTATACCAAAATGCCTTCGCAGTGCCAACAAACGTGACACTACCAACTGCTTGGTTGCTCGGTTCAACAGGAAACAGCGCCAAAGAGGCTGGTCGGATGGGCCTCGGTTATTCGTACGCGCAGTTTTTCACCGGGCAAATGGACGCCGCTATTTTCAAACAGTATCGTGAACAGTTTACACCTTCTTATTTTATGGAACAGGCACAAATTAGCGTCTGCTACATGGTAACAATTGCGCCGACCTTGGCCGAAGCCGAATACGAAGCACTCCCAGCTGATATCGCACGCCTGCACTTAATGCGCGGGCAACTGATGCAGCGGTTATCACCCGAAGAAGCCCAAGCTTACCCCTTAACTGAGGCAGATAAAGCCGCTATTTTAAAAAAATCGGACGGCTCACCTCGTCGGTACCCCGGCGATGATTAAGGCAAAACTCGAAGCTGATGAGGAGACCTATGGCTTTGATGAGGCAATGATTTTATGCCCACCTTATGCCCAATCAAAACGCCTTGAAATGTATCATTTATTGGCAGATACAATGATGAATTAAACGTACTTTAAAGCATTTTTAAACTGCAGTGATTGAAAAAAATAACGCATCGACTATTTCCCGTCGATGCGTTATTTTTGAAGTCACCCAAGTTTAGGCTTTAAATACTGGAGAAATTGGAACTGCGTTTACCTTCTGTCTCGGAGCAAACCACATCGGTTTGCTCCTTTTTGTCTCCGATTAATAACTAACTACTTCACTCGTTTAACAGCAGTCGCTAAAAACAGCACATATCGAACCAATACGTAACCAACCATCACACAGGCAATTGCAGTCTCAATCATTGCAATGTTTTTCAGCCATGGATACGTCACTAAATAATGATAGCTCATCATACAAGCAGTGGCTGAAATTACAAAAGGAAACGTCAAGGCAGCGTAACTTGGATAAAACGGTAAACGCAAGATTTTTGGCAGTTGCACTAAGACAAACACATAAAGCAGTTGCGCTAACGCTAGTAGAACGTAGGCTAACCAATTTTGATTGCCTTCTGAGATTGTGAGGTAGCCAGCTAAACAGAGCGACGCAGGCGCTGTTATAATACCGATTAACGGCATCGTTGGTTCTGGCATCGTCGTCGCAAAGTAAACACGTGTTAGTACAAGTGGTAATAGTACAACATATAAAGCGAGACCAATCCAGAGAAAAACGTGACCGATTGTTGGGTAAAAGGCCGGACTCGTAATAGCGATGACCCCAATCCCAATATAAAGCACAAACCAACTCGGATAGACGTTTGTTAATTGCCATGGAAAGACGAACCAATATGTAAAATAAACCATTAAGCCTACTTGTAACACAATCGCCCCGAGCCAAAGTAGCTGCGCAAAGGTTTGCAACCCTTCAATTGCTACGAGATAAGTTGCTAATATTAATAAACACATCGTAAACGTCGGTGTTACCGCCACTACTAATGGGTTTTTAAAATCAGCCTTGACCGCTTCAAAACTGATGACACATTTCAACACGATTAACACTATAATCACCGAGGCGAGACTCGCTAAACAATTAGCCACCACTGGTAACTGCCACAGTTTTAATAAATTACCTAAGGCCGCTAATGCCAATGCAACCCCTGCGATTGGTAATGGCAGCTTATTAAAAAATACTTTCACGTGCTAAACTCCCCTTCGATTTGTTTCTTATTCTTCTATGTTACAATACTCTTAAGCATAAATAAAATCGTATTTTTGTATGAACATCATAAAATTTCATAATGTGGGAGGGATTCAATGTTCAAACTTATTGCAACGTTCATCGCTGTCTATGAACACAATAGCTTCACTAAGGCTGCTGAACAGCTCTTTTTAACACAGCCGACTGTATCTGGGCATATCAAAAAGCTTGAGGATGAACTCGAGTGTCAGCTGTTTATTCGGACGAGCAACCAAGCGATTACTGCTTGCCAATCGGCTCATCAATTTTATCCACAAGCAGTGAGTCTTATCTCTAAATGGGAGCTAAACAAACAAGGCCTCCATGATGAGAAACAACTACAGCAACCGCTTCATTTCGCCGCATCGTTAACGATTGGCACCGAACTAATGCCACATTTAATATCTTATTTATCAGATATATATCCTAAAAGCGACATTCGACTCACGATTTGTAATTCAACCGACGTCATCACCTTGATGGAAACCGCACGCTGTGACCTTGGTTTCATCGAATCAGATGTCATTTCAAGTCAGTTAAGCATCCTTCCACTTTGTGATGACCGACTGATCAAAGTGAGTGCTCCAAACGATCATTGGTTGATTCGCGAGCAAGGATCTGGCCTCTATCATTTTACCAATCGTTATTTGGCGACACAAAACATTTCTCCTAGCGGAACAACCGTTGTTAACAGCAATGAAGTACTCGTGAAATTAGCGAATGCTCAACTGGGTAACACGCTGCTTTCGGAACGCTATTTACCAAGACTAACCGTCCCAACCACCTTTTTAACTGACGAAATGACACGCCAATTTTCACTTGTTCATCAAGAACAACAGTTAGAAGATGTCTTTTTTGCTAAGTTAATACAGCGGATAATTACATTTACCGCAACCCTTTAAAAAAACCACGTCAGCTGTTGCAGCTGACGTGGTTTTCACTTATTTACGGTACCGAAAAGCGAGACCTTTTAAGAAGTTACGGGCAAATTTATCGCCACATTGTTTAAAGTTACGGTGGTCATCTTTACGCAAGACAGCACTTAATTCCCCTTTTGATAAATACACGCCGGCATCATCTAAGATTTCAAGCATATCTTCACTTGTTAACGCTAAGCCAATTTTAACTTTTTTGAGAAGCAGGTTGTTAATGTGACGAATTTCTTTGCTTTTTAACTGGGGTGGTAACACTTGATCGTCTTTAGGACCACGTTTGAACGTAATAAAGCCATTAAAGAATGAATCAATCAGCGCATTATCACATGATTTAACGTACACATTACCATCATCTTCACTCGATAATAAATATTGTTGTTTCGTTAACATGTCTTTGACGTCTTGCAATGTCACCTCAACGCCGCCTAGGCGGAACATTTCGACCATATCAATATCCTTCATGTCTAAGGCGTAACGCAAGCGTAATAAAATATCATTGTTATTCATTTAAATCCTCCATCTATTCTCTGATTTTCATCTCACTACTCAGTATACTTCACTATGAGAATCGATGCATGTTTTTTTGATTGCGATAGCACCTTACTTGTCTTTAATAATTTGAACGTCTTCATACCGGTTGTAAGCGGTCGTTTCAATCGTATAGCCATTCACACGCTTATTAACCGGGCTAACACTGTAGCGATATAACGTCGGTGCGACAGGCACATCATCCATCATTAATTGTTGCCATTCATCATACACTTTTTTACGGTAATCATGGTCAAATGCCGCTTCAGACTGCCCATCAGCCATCAATCGATCGTTAGCCTCACTCGTGTAGCGCGGATAGTTAAACGAAGCCTTACGCCCATACAATTCGGATGGATTCATATCCGTGCCCGTTGACCAAGCCCCCATGTAGATATCGATAGCTTTATCATCCTTTTGGACCCGATCATAAAAGGAGTTAAATTCCATCGGACGCCCATCGGTTAATTTGACCTCAATCCCAATGTCTTTCCAGTTTTGAATGTAAAAATCATTGAGTGGTTCCGATTGCTTATCACCCGTCATGGCAGCCATCTGAATCACAAGTTCTTTGCCATCTGGTGTCCGTCGATACGCTTCACCTTCTTTTTGCTCATAACCTGCCTCATCGAGAATTTGATTGGCTTTTTTCGGGTCATAGGGATAGCCTTTTATGTTAGCATCGTGAAAACTCTTGAAACTCGGAATAATCATTGAATTGGCGGGCCAACGCAGGCCTAAATAAATTTTCTCACCGACTTCGGCATTGTTCATCGCATACGCCATCGCTTGGCGCAGTTTCACATCGGCCATTTTCGCCTTCGGATCCATGACATTTTCACCCTTCTTTTGATCAAACTTACCGAGTTTGAATCCTAAATAAGAGTAGGCTAAGTCCTCCTTGCCGAGAAAAGTAACCGTGTCGATTTCATGTTTAGGATCATATTGGGTCGATGGATACCCAAGGGCAATATCAATTTTCCCTTGTTTTAACCCTTCATTGATCGTGTCCGGGCTGGCGACACTCAGTGTCACACCCGCAACCTGTGCTTTTTTACCGAAGTAATGTTCATTTGGCGAAAACTTGACCGATTCACCAGTTACCATCGAATCAATTTTATATTGACCATACCCTACCGGTGTTTTACGAACCGGATCAGAGGCACTCATCTTACTCACTGGGATATCTTTATAAGCACTGCGCTGCATCGCATACGACCACAGGCCAGTTTTAACGGCTGGATTGGCTTGCGTGTATTTAATTTCAGCTGTTTTTTTATCAACCACTCTGAGCCCGCTAATTTTATCAGCCTTGCCCTCATGATAAGCGGTCATCCCTTCAATATTTTCGAAAATCTCGTCGTAGCGAACGCCATCGTAATCTTTATTGCCAATGACTTCAAACGAGAAGAGGTAGTCATCAGCGGTAACA
This sequence comes from Brochothrix campestris FSL F6-1037, assembly GCF_000525915.1. Classification (GTDB taxonomy): domain Bacteria; phylum Bacillota; class Bacilli; order Lactobacillales; family Listeriaceae; genus Brochothrix; species Brochothrix campestris. Next base: position 7,082 of record NZ_AODH01000027.1, read on the forward strand.
GGTTCTCCGGTTGACCAATTCAAGTCATCATGTAGCTTGACCGTAATGGTACGGTGATCATCGGAGTAATCGACACTCGCACCACCGTCATTCGTAATGTTAAAATCCTCATCAATGCTAAATAACGAGGGGTAAAAAAAAGCTGAGCACATTGCTATCAGGTGCACCCGAGTAAAAATTCGGATTTAAAATACCTTGAAAGGGTGTATCGGATACTAACGCCACATTTAAAACGGCGTCGGGATCAGCCTCACCTTCAACCTTTGTTGTTAACGGGAATTTTGTATCGACTTTCTTTGATTTTTTGGCCGTATCGGTCGAACTACAGCCGGCTACAACAAGTGCCACTATTACGGTTAAGATGAGTAGTAAAAAACGCGGATATCGTTTCATGTTCTTCTCCTCCTTATCGTCGTCTCTCATGTCACTGCTTACATCACACGCCGTTGTTTCGCATCGGTCGCTCGTTTGATCGATTGTCCGATGAAATTAATGCTTAACATTAACGTTAAAATTAACAAACACGCTGGCAGCCACATCCACCAATAATGTTGAATGATGGTCGGATTGGTCGCATTGCTTACAAGTGTGCCTAAACTGGGGGTGCTTTTTGGCAGACCGAACCCTAAATAAGATAACCCTGTTTCGATGCCAATGTTGCCAGCTAATGTTAACGTTAGATTGACCACAATCAATGAACTGACATTCGGTAAAATTTGGATAAAGATAATTTTCCAATGTGGCGTGCCCAAGGTTCGTGATGCATTGACGTAGTCGGCTTGTTTTTCGGCCAAGACCTTCGCTCGAATCAATCGGGTTTTACCAACCCATAAAAAGCCTGACATCACCATGATGAACGTCCAAATCGTATAGCTTGGAATAATCGTGACGACCACAATAATGAGCATGAGCATCGGTAAAATATAGACAAAATCAACCAGGCGCATAATGATATTGTCGACCCATCCGCCAAAGTAGCCTGCTAAAAAGCCGAATGTTAGACCAATAAACGCCGCGATGAGCGTAATGCTCAAACCAATCGTAAATGAATTGCGGGCGCCTATAATCAACTGACCAAACACATCACGCCCTGCCATATCCGTTCCGAGCCAATGGGTTGTACTTGGACTTGCTTGAATCGCAGCTAAATCAACATATTGTAAACTCACCTGATTAATCCACATGCTTGAGCCATAAATAACGAGTAAAAATAAGGCCACAAAGACGAGTGAGGCAATTGCCCATTTATCGTAGCGCCACTCGTTCACAATTAGTTTTAAGGTCGAAGGTTCGACTTGGTTCGTCTGACGTGTCATCGTTTCCTCCCGTCTTTAATCCACCCGAATCCGGGGATCAATCATGCTTATAATAATGTCACTGAGGAGCGTCCCAACTAAGGTCAAAATACCGGCGATCATTAACAACGCAGTAACGACTGGAAAATCGCGTTGGGCAATCGATGACAGAAACAATTGGCCGATGCCAGGATAACTAAAGATTTGTTCGATAAAGATGTTGCCGGCGATTACACCGGTGATTTCTAGACCTAAAAAAGCCGATATTGGCATTAAGGCATTGCGTAAAATATGCCGTTGGTAGATGTTTTTTTCGGAGACACCTTTTGCACGGGCTAACTTCACAAAATCCTTCGGTTTCAAATCAATGATTTCATTGCGTAAAAATTGAATCGTCGTCGTTGTTTGTAACAGCGCAATCGTCAATGCTGGCAAGAACAGATGATGCAGTTTACTGACAAAATAAGCCCCTGTTCCTGGCAAGGCATTGGGCGAGACACTCCCCGCCGTCGGAAACAAATCGGCCTTAAAACCAAACACAAACAGCATCAGCAAGGCAAACACAAATAGCGGCATCGCATAGCTGATGTAATTGTAACCGACCACAAATTTATCGATGGCCCGTTCTTGGTAACGCCCGCTTAAAATTCCGAGCGGCAAGGCAATCAGGTACGTGAAGATGAGACTGAGGACGCCGAGCCAAAAACTATTGCCAATGCGGTCACCAATAATATGCGTTACCGGCACTTGATGCCCATAGGACGTTCCCAGTTCACCGTGAAACACATCGGTGATCCAACGGTAATATTGCAAATGCCATGGCAGGTCTATCCCTAATTGGGCGCGTAGCTCAGCAATCCGTTCAGGTGTTAAATTCGGCGTCTCAGCAATAATATTTGTGAGCGCATCGCCTGGCATTAATTGGGCCAAAATAAAAATCAACACACTCAATAGCGCTAACTGTGGCAACATAATGAACAGCCGTCGTACAATAAACTTCCCCATCACGCTTTCCTCCTCACTGCGGCAACGCTACAAAATGTGTTGGACTAATCGCCTGTAACGCATGCGGTTGGTCGTTGGCATCAAAAAAATGCTGATATTCCGCCTGATAGCGTTCAGCAGCAGCCTGTCGCACTATCTGTTGCTGGTGACGCTGGCGCGGATTACTGTTAGGAATCGCGGCGATTAAACGCTGAGTATAGATGTGTTGCGGATTGCGATAAATATCTGCCGCAGTGCCAGCCTCGACTAAACGGCCATTGTACATAATGCCAATATGATCACACATATGACGTACGATGCCGAGGTCATGACTTATAAATAAATACGTCAAGGCAAAGCGTGTTTGAATCGCTTTCATAAAATTGAGCACCTGTGCTTGGACTGAGACATCTAAGGCTGATACCGGCTCATCCGCCACAATAAAACGAGGATTGAGCATCAGACAGCGGGCAATCCCGATTCGTTGACGTTGACCGCCCGAAAATTCATGCGGGTATTTATAAAGATCATCGGCGTTTAAGCCGACCTGCTCAAGCATTGTTGCCACCCGCTCCTGCTCAGCTTGCTTCGTGAGTTTTTCAAAATTACGCAGTGGCTCAGCAATGAGCGACAACACCCGTTTTTTGGGATTGAGCGAGCTGTAAGGATCTTGAAAAATCATCTGAATGTCACGCCGAAGGGGATGACGATTAGTGCCAGTTAAGCGCGCTAAATTAGTGCCCTCATAATGAATACTACCGCTCGTCAGACGATTTAAGCCTAGAATTGCACGACCGATTGATGATTTACCGCAGCCGGATTCGCCCACTAAGCCGTAGGTTTTGCCCTCCTCAATTGCCAAACTCACACCATCGACTGCCTTCACTTGACCTGTAACCCGTCGCAACATACCACTGCGAATCGGATAATGAACCTTCACCTCATTGAGCTGTATGAATGACATCTGCGTTACCCTCCTCTTCTCGAAAGTGAAATGTGCGCCAGCATGTGCAACGGACATAGTGACCTGGTGACACTTCACGCAGTGGCGGATTAGACTCATGCGCATGCGCTGGCAGCCATGGAATACGGGGCGCAAACCGACAAGCCTGCCGATCAACGGCGGCTAAACTCGGCACCGCCCCTTCAATTACCCGTAACTGTGACTGTGGGGTGTTGAACTGCGGCATCGAAGCAAATAACGAACGCGTATAGGGATGATGTGGTGTTTTAAAGAGAGCATCCACTGTCGCCAATTCTACGATTTGCCCCGCATACATCACCGCGACCCGATCAGCCATTTCGGCGACAACACCTAAGTCATGCGTAATGAGCAACACACTGGATTGATAATCCGCCTTAATTGTTTGAAGCAAGGTGAGAATTTGCGCTTGAATCGTTACATCTAAAGCCGTTGTCGGCTCATCGGCAATGATTAACGCCGGGTTATTCACAATCGCTATCGCAATCACAACCCGTTGGCGCATCCCCCCAGACAATTCATGGGGATATTGTTGATAGAGACGTTGCGGCTGGGGCAGTCCGACTTGTTCGAGCAACTGATAAACCCGCTGCTTAATCGCTTCTCCAGTCAGCTTCGTATGCAACTGTAAATTTTCGGCAATTTGCTGGCCGACTGTCATTAATGGATTCAAGGCGGTGAGTGGGTCTTGAAATACTAAACTGATGGCATCGCCTCGCAGCCGATTCAATTGTGCGAGCGATTGTTGCAGTAACGGCTCACCTTGAAAGCTAATTTCACCGGTAATTCGCGTGGTCCGTTCATCATGCAACCCCATGATAGCTAACGCCAACGCACTTTTACCACAACCGGATTCGCCGACAATCGCTACGGTTTCATTGTTGCCAATGCTTAACGACACTTCATCAACAGCGGCATAATAATCACCTGCGCTATTAAATAAGGTGCTTAACTGTTTAAGTTCGATTAAAGGCTCCATCACCAATCCCTCCTTCAACTTCATCAGTAAGATATCTGACTTTTCGGACTATTTCACAATCAATGTATATTATCTGATGACGAATGTCAATTGATTATATGTTTTTTGCTATTTTATCCTTTTAGCTGTTGAATCCATCAAAAAAAGCTCCCTCGATAAGGGAGCCCAGATTGTAGACAAATTTGTTGATGAGCTGATAAGACTGAATAGCACTGCTGTCGAACAAACTTTAAAGACCTTTTAACTAAAAAACCGTTGGTACGTTTGCATCAACGGCAATTCTAGCGGTTTTGCTGTTCGCAGACCCGGCAAATCGAGGTTGTATATCGTACCTGCTAAGGCACCTAATAAGAACGGTGAATGCGTTGCAATCACAAACTGACAGTTTAAAAAACGGGCAGCATCACTAATAACGGCTGCTAATCTTAGCTGATTATCAGGTGAAAGCGAGACCTCCGGTTCATCTAACAAATATAAACCATCAGCTTCGAGGTATTCCTCATATAGTTGCATCGCCGTCTCCCCGTTTGAAAACTTTTCTTGAGCAAATAAGTGTTTATCAATCTGTTTCTCCATTGCAAAAGAGCCATTATGGGCCTCGCGTTGCGCCTTCGTATATCCAAGTTGCCCCCGCCGATACAAGTAATCTTCACGCAAAATCGCCTCTTGTTGTACTTTTTTTACCTCATACAAAACATCTTCACTTTTAAGATAGCGGCTATGATCAGGTATGGTACATCGTTGCCCACTGGCTTCATCTGTTTCGAAACTGAGATGCGATTCAGCCATATAGTCGCCAAAATAATCGGTCTGACCCCATACTTTTGGCCGTTCGGTTCCGACTAACTTAAGTTTGGCCGCAAGCATATTTAACACGGTTGATTTACCTGAACCATTTTCACCATAGAGTAAGGTAATTGCATCGAACACAAGCACCTCACCACTTTTGTCGGCAAGTACATGATACGGATAAAGCTGCGGATGCACAACTTGACGATCAGATAACGTTAGACTTCTAAGATAACGCATCTTAATCGACCATACTAGCGCCACTGCTTTTTTCGGCGTGTTTGACACAGTCAATCGCCACGACTAACGCAATAATCGTCTGTTCGAGCGTTTCATCTAGTACCTCAATTTCAAACGAATCGCCCCAGGTCAACCATTTTTCAGTAATGTTCGCAACAACTTCACCATGGCGTTCCACCGCAAAACTTTTGTCCCACCAGTCGCCTGAAACTGTGAGCTCTTCACCCTCAATACTATATTTCGCTGTAAAAAAAGACAGCTGTTTCGCAATCGTAAACACTTTTTCATCATGTACCGTAACATCAAATTTCGGAAAAAATTGAAACATCCGCTTTGTAATCAAAGCCACTTCATTTCCCGCTGTATCTTGCACGCTAAATTTCTTGGGAAGAGATAAAAAACTCCCTTCGATGATATAACGGACATTTTCGTGATCATCTTGGACGCTGAATTCTCCACTGATACTAAACACCTTTTGCTTTATGTACAGTTTACTCATATCGTCACCTCTTTCATTGCTTATACCTGTAGTTTACCCTAGATACGTGCTTTTTTCAGCTGATAAGTCACGAACTGTCAATGGCAGGCCTGCTGCTTGATACCGGTTAATGACCGTTGCTAACGCTTCATGTGCCGAGGCATCACGGATGCTAAGCCCACTCACATCTAATATTAGGTTCGCTGTTAATGGTGTTTTTTCAAAATAGTTGACTAAGCTTTGTGCCGAGGCAAAAAACAAGACACCTCGAACGGTAATGACATTGTCGGTTCGTTCAATTGTAAGTGTTGCCAACTTCGCAATGAAAATAATCATGCTCAAGACAACACCTATCAGAATACCGATTGCTAAGTTATGTGTATAGACGACGATTGCCACAGTCACAGCCATCACGACTGTATCTGCCACTGGAATGCGTTTAATCGACCGTAAGCTATCCCAATTGAACGTTTCAAGCGCCACCACCATCATTATCCCAATTAAGGCTGCCGTCGGTATTTGGACCATGACGTCCTTTAAAAAGACAATCAATAATAATAACGTTACCCCTGCAATAAAGGTTGATAACCGTTGACGGCCACCTGACTTCACATTAATAACCGCTTGGCCAATCATTGCACACCCCGCTTGACCACCGAAGAAACCCGTCACAACATTCGCTAATCCTTGCGACTTCACTTCACGGCGACTGTCGCCAGTTGACTTAGTCATGTTGTCGATTAAAGGAAGCGTGAGTAACGATTCCATAATCCCGACTAACGATAAGGCAATCGCTGTTGGTAAAATAATCAGTAGCGTTTCAAATGTGAATGGAATTGCCGGTAGCTGCAACAAGCCAATCGCCCCCGTCATGTCACCCAAATCACCGACCTTTTGCAGGCCGAGCTGTGGCAAAAGTGCTACCAACGTCATGACGACAATAATAATTAAGGCTGGTGGTATTACCCGGGAAACACGGGGAATGAGATACATCATTGCAATCGTAGCTCCCACAATGACTAAAGTCATCTTATTGACATGGCCGAGTTGTTGTACTTGTGAAATGAAAATCAACACCGCCAAGGCATTAACAAAGCCCATCATCACCGGTTTAGAAATGAACTTCATTAACTTATGAATACCAATATAGCCAAATAACAGCTGTAATAGACCTGTTAAAATCGTCGCTGCAATCATATATTCAAGGCCATGATTTTTAATCAGCACAACCATCACTAACGCCATTGACCCTGCCGCGGCTGATGTCATCGCTGGACGACCGCCGGTAATCGATGTCACAATCGCCGTTGTAACTGAAGCAAACAAAGCCGCAATCGGGTTAACACCTGCAATAATCGCAAACCCAATCACCTCTGGGATTAATGCAACCGCTGTGACAAGCCCACCAAAAAGATCATTCTTAGTGTTGCCCAGCCATTCCTCTTTTTTGATACTGAATAACATCCTTCGGCCCCTTTTCTTTCATCTTTTTAATTTGTGCTTTTATTGTATCGTTTTTAGAGATACGCGTAAAGATAGCTTGATAGACAAAAAAGACGTACGATTCATCAAACTGAACCGCACGTCTTTGAGTAGTTAGCTATTTATTTAGCCGCACGTTTTAAGTATTGTGCGTCTGCTGTATTAACTTCGATAACTTCGCCAACTTCGATGAAATCAGGAACGTTAACTGTTAAGCCTGTTTGCATTTTAGCTGGTTTACCAGAACCGGTTGCTGTTGCACCTTTGATTGATGGTTGTGTTTCAACAACTGTCAATTCAACTGTTTTCGGTAAAGTAACACCGATAACTTCAGCACCGTAAAACTGGATTTTAACTTCCATGTTTTCTAACATGTATAACATTTCTTCTTCAACAACAGTAGTTGGGATTTCATATTGATCATATGTTTCTAAATCCATGAAGATTTCGATGTCATCTTGGTTGTATAAATATTGAACTGGTTTCGATTCAATATACGCTTTTTTAACTTTATCATCAGGACGCATTGTTGTATCAACAGTTGAGCCTGAACGAACATCTTTCAGTTTCAAGCGCATAACAGTGTTTCCTTTACCTGGTTTATGGTGACTTGCTTCCATAACCTTAATTAATTTACCATCTTGTTCGAATGTCATTCCTGATCTAAGATCATTTACTGATATCATTATAAGACTCTCCTTTTTCTATCTATCTGTATCGTCTTATCCTATTGTAGCAAAAGTGAGGGGATAATTCTATAGAAAATCTAGTTTATGCTTACCATCACAGACTATACTCTATTTAAGAAATAGTTATTATCTCCTTGTATACTGTTGCTCGATAAGAACTTTCTTTCGCTGGATAATAAAAGTCTTCATACAATGCAGCAACCTCCGGTTCCACTGTAAATTCAGCAGTGATTTTCTCCTTGATAAAGGTTACCAATTCCTCCGCCTTCGTGTACTTAGGACCTAATTGACTAATATCAAAGTCAAATTCAGTATAGATATGATTTCCAGTTACAAATCGGTCATAATCAGGAAATAAAAAAACGATTTTTGTTTTGTTCTGGATGAAATCAAACATAAACGATGAAAAATCAGTGACAAATAACTTATACTCATTTATATCAAAATCAGATTTACTATCTAGTATCTTAATATTACTCTGATTCGTCTTGAACAAGGTGCCTTCTTCTAAGAAAATCGGGTGTAATTTAACATCTAAACAATATCCTTCTTTTTGCAAAAGTTCATTTAGTTCAGTCGAATTAATTAACTTATCAATTTCCAAATAAAATTCCGAGGTTTCAAAGGCTTTCTTATTAAGCGATCGGTTTAATTTAGAATCTTCAATAACCAGTGACTTACGCCATGAAGGAGCCAATAAGATTTTTTTTATTCTTTTCACTTTTATAGTTATTTTTATCAAATCTAGGCATACCTGTTTTAAGCAAGTCTTTTTCGCGATAGCCATAATTAAAAAGTAAATTGTCCCTTTCAAAATCACTGGAAATAAGAAATTTATCGAAATTGGTTTTGTGCTTCCCGTATAACCAAGGTGTGTGTGCATTTAAAATACCATGTTGCAAATAAACAACTTGCTGTTCTAACTCAGAATACAACGTATTATGAGCTCGATTAGAAAGCGGTGAATACTCTTGCCGCTCTTTAAATGAGGTTAATATTACACTGCTATATAGAAATAACAATTTATGATATACCGATCCGTATACAACCGTATTACTCTTTGGAAAACCTGCTACATTACGATCTTTTTCATGAATAACATAATAGCGTTTGACGCTATCTTTTTGCTTAATGTCGTATTTGAATTGTTCGTAAGCATTATCTAACACGCCTTTCCTATCATTATACAACCAGATTTTTTTTGTTTTTTTAGAAACGGATGAATCCATTTTTGAACTGCTTTGAACTTAAGCAGTGAATTCATCCCTTTTTTACTTATTAACTCTTTCTGACGATTACTTATTTTTTTTCCAGTTGTAACTTCCTTTGAATTTAATGGAACATGTTTTGTTTCCATCACTTTAATTTTCATTGGTTTTTTTTCATAAGAAATCACCTTCGAACCAAGCAATACAAATTTTGATTCTAAATATTTCTTAAAGATAACATCGTCTTCCATGTATCCAACTAAAAGATGATTTCTCTCATTTAATTTCAGATAGAACTGATAACTTTCAACTACATCTATTGGCAAATCAAAATCAAACTCATAAAATGAAGCTGTTCTCTCATGTGATTTATAATGGCTCGATGGTCCTAACTCCACAGGTATGTTTAGCTTACTACCATCACTCAAACTGATTCCCAACTCAATACGTCCCACCTGCGAGAGCAATGGAGCTTTAATATAACCTACTATTTGTAATTTATTACCCTGTCTTTTCATCTTATTAAAAACTAATGTGATTGTTTTATACGTTGTGATTAATTCGTTTTGATGATAAAACTAATTCCATAAGAATTGTTTTCAACACGAATTTCCTCTTTAAATCGTTCAATAAAATGAATCTTATGATAATAGTCCATTAATGGTTGATGTAGTATTGTATCGACCGAAATCTCTTTGAAAATCTTTTTCAATCGTTTCATCCACATTTCAAAGTCTGCTTCTTTTAGATGATAGGGAAATAATGTATGTTGTTTAAAACGCCAATTCAGCTCGTATAGCACCATACTTTGGGCATATGAGGAAATCTCCCCATCATTTACCGCTCTATTTTTTTCAAATAGTTGTTCAAAGAATACAAGTATTTTATCTTGTATATCAACCGGACTTTTGAATTTATCAACGGTTGAATCATGGCCCGTATGATAAATATAGCCACCTGCATTACAAAAAACAAGCTTACCTGTTTGCAAAATCATTGTTGTATTGAACAAGGCATCTTCTGACTGCTTTAATTCCTCATTAAAGTATACTTTTTCTTCCGCAGGTAAATTTTTTATTACCACATTCATTGTACACTGATTTAAATAAGGAAATTTTTCAATATCATATAACGCTACTTTATTTTTAATAGTAAAGTTTTATTGCGTACATGTGCTACTGTTTTTTTTCCATCGTTAACCTCGAGCGGATAAGCCAATATATTTGCTTCATCTTGATAGGCTTCAAACGCCTGAAAAACTGATTCGATAGTGTCATTTTTAATTTCATCATCTGCATCTAAAAACAAGATATATTTACCTTGAGATGCATTTAGGCCCCTATTCCGAGTGGCTGAAACACCTCTATTTGTATGTGATAAATACCTAAAATTTTCAAATCGCTCACAATATTCTTTACAAATAGTCTCACTATTGTCACTTGAACCATCATTTATAAGCAACACTTCATAAGTTGTATTCTTCATCGTTTGATTTATTATTGAAAGTAATGTTCTTTTTTAAAAAAAAGCTCGGCATTATATACTGGAATTAAAATACTAATATCATATTTAAACAAAAAAAAACCTCCTTACTCACTTGAATAAACTTATACTTACCTTTCATAAACATCTCTATTTAACAACTGAACGATTCTCATATTTACTCCGACTTTTTTTTTGAACTTGTTAGCTAATTTCAGTACTATTCTCACGCTTTTTCTCTTTAAAGTCTGTTCAAATTCTTTTTTTTTGTTTTTCTGCTTCGCTTAGACGAACAGTTAATTTTTGTTGTTCATATAAAAGATTCTCTCTTACTATCTGACAGTTTTCAATCTTCGTATTTAAATCGTCGTTTTTCTTAAGCTCTAATAACATAGCTACTTTATTTTCAGTTATTTCTACATTCAGTTTTTCAAGGTGTTTTTTGTTTTCATTTATCTTTTCATTCATTTTTTTTTAGGTCAGATTCTTTATCCACTATGAATTTTTTTCTGCCAATTTTGACGATTCACATAAATGTTCTGTCTATAGTTATTCGCTCCATAAACAATCCCAACACGTTTCCGAGCTTGTTCTAAATCGCATGCGGTAATAGGAATAATTGGTTTTTCAAACTTAACTGTACTATACAATTTATCGTAAGGTGTTTTCATGAAATTAGTCTCATCTTGATAGGTATAATCAATTTTATTAGTTCCTAGAAATCTTATGAAATTTTGATAGTTTTCTTTCTGTTTTTTTTTCTGCTGAGTATATATCAACCTTATTTATTAAATCTGTTAATGTCTCATTCTCGTGTATTTCTTCCGGATTCAAGGTACATAAACCATGGAATTCTGCTAACTCACGCATGCGAGCATCTATCGGGATTGAAATACTTGGTGTTCCTGCAATAGTAGCAGTAATATTCCCATGTAATTTTGTTCCAAAACTAAAATCACGATTTTTTAAGTAACTAATCCACTCACTTGCACTCAAGAAATACCTTGCTTCACCATTCGCATACTCTAAATCTGTTATCTTTGAAGGGTAGTTTGGGATATCAATGGTAGAAAAACCAGTATACATCAATTTAAATTCATCCCAACCTTGAGGTAAAAAGGCCGCTTTTTTATTTTGACTATGAATATTATGAATATATTTCAATACATGCTTTGGTGCCGACTTTGATCGGTTCGTACTAATTAACAACTCATTTTCTTCAACATTCGGAATTTCTCTGATTTTAAGATTTTCACCATAGGTATACATCGATGGACAACCTATTGCAATGTGATCTATGCCTTTCTTGAATCCTAAGTTCGTCAAATATTGTGCCGTTATTTCGCCTCGTACCCCCACCATACTTGATTTTTCTAAAATCGCTTTAATAAAGTTTCTTACAGTATCATCAAATGGAAACTTAAGCTCAGCAGACATAACATCTTTCGGAGCCTTTAACCCCACACCAATTAGATACACTGGTACCGTTAATCTCTTTATTAGAGTAGTCATGTCTTTCAATGTATCTTCAAAATCGGCACGAAATGCATCTGCTAGCGGAATAATATAACCATCATAATTTTTATTAATGTATTCTGCCTTAGCTGAATTCGATAAATAATAATCGGATTCCAAAATCACCTGGTCAGTTGTCAAATTCCGCATAATTCCATGTACAAAAATTAAGTTCCCTGAATTCCCACCGACAAAATCACCTTTCAGTAAATCACTCTCTGTTCTTACATCGTAAGCACTAATACCTGATCTAATTAATATTTTTTTCATAATTTCCTCCTGTCAATTCACCTGTCATTTATTTTTATATGCTTAAAAATTGATATTTAAATCGTTCTTTCCCAATTAAATCCCTTTGCTCAAATGATTTATAAATCATTCTTTCTAATTCCGATTCATTATAGGTATTATATTCAAAGGAATAATTTTTTGGTTCGAAAAACAAATCCCTTTCTGTTTGATATATGCTCCAACCATCTAAATATTGAATTGTCGGCTTATCCAATAGCGCATATTCAAAGATAACAGATGAATAGTCTGTTATCAGAACATCTGATACCACCATTAATTCTTCCAAATTAATCTCATCATCACTGACATTAATAATTTGCTGATTAAAATTGAAGTTTTGTGTATTTTCTATTATCGGGTGTAATTTAACCAATATTATTACATTTGAATCCAAGTTCATCTGATCCCAATTAATAGAATTTTTATAAACAACCCGTTCATTTGGTGACCCTCTAAAAGTAGGTGCATATAAAACCTTTTTTTTTAGAGGTTAGCTCCGGATATAACCGTTGAAATTTGAGCTTCGCATCACTTTGGTATTCTTCTTTTAACAATTGCCTCGCTGTTGGTAAAAGCCCATTAATAATCTTCGACTGATCGACACCAAATGCTTCAGCATAAATATGATTTAATGCGGGAGAACTACATAACACCTTAGTGTATTGACTATGGGCTCGTTGTTCAAATAAACGACTGTTAGAATCCCCTTTATTTATTGCACTCAAACCAAATTTTTTCAAAGCTCCCATTGCATGCCATATCTGGATATATTCTGCGCCCTGTCTGATTTTTTTATTATATAACGGACTATAATAGTCATCGATAATAATCGCCTTTGCTCGCCCTAGTTTATAGTACGTTTGTAATTTGTTTGATGTTTTTTTTAATAAGGTTATCTGGCTATTTGGATGTAGCTGTTTTATTTCTTTCGCCAATAACGTCAAGTTATCACTTAGCGCTTGTTTTGTAGTCGCCAAAACAACACTTTGCTTTTGCATCGGTAAACATTTTGCACATTCATATATTAAACGATACACTTTAGTGGCACACTTTCGCTGCCAAACATAAGTCAAACCATGTTTTAGTCGATCAAGACGCATATTAACTCGTTTCAAATCATTAGCTGAATAAATAATGGTTTTAATTTGTTGATATTGTTTTGGATAATAACGTTTTATTTTTATTTCAAAAGCAGCTTCATTTACTTCTATAATATATCGTTGAATAGTAACAAACAGCTGTCTATTTTTAAATCGCAATAAAAAACGGATATCTGTCAGTTCGACACAAACCGCCCTCATAATGAAGTAAGATTCTGCTAAAACCCTATCATCTATTAATACTAAAAATTCTTGCATCAGCTTTAATGCTCTATCTTGTATTTGTCTTTGTCGATAGCCCTTTTTGAAAATCGGAAAAAACTCATACTTAAACATACGATTGCTATATTCCCGCAAAATATTTATACTATCAGCTGTACTGTATAAATTGTCACAATTAAATTGCTGAGTAACGAGTCTATAGACAGCTATCAATGACTCCATATATCCTATTGCGTTTTCGTGTGTCGACTGTGTTAATGACTTATTACCTAACTCTCGCACACGGTAATAGTAGATATCTTTATCAAAGAAAACAATTTTTTTCGCACGTGTATACGTCGTAAATGTAAAAAATTGATCTTCACCAAAGATAATTTGTTCAGGAAACTTTAGCTCACCAATCACTTTCTTTGAGTAGAGTTTAGCACAAGGACCAATCGAATAGAATAATTCCGGATGTTGCATGATGTTTTTATACTTTCCACTATATATGTTTTTTTCGATATGACTCTGTGCATACCATTCTCCTCTTGAATTGAAACGAACTATTTTCCCATAGACAATCTCAGCCTCTGTCATAAGCGCTTCTTGATAAAGTTGTTCAATTGCGTTGTTTGCTACTAAATCATCTGCATCTACAAACATGAGATAATCCCCCGTTGCGACTTGTAACCCTGTATTTCTAGCAATAGACACGCCATAATTATCTTGTTCGATAACCTTAAAACGAGAATCATTTTCTGTCAATTCTTTAATCAATTGTAATGTTCTGTCTGTTGAACCGTCATCTACCACAATGAATTCAACATCTTTTAGTTGCTGCGCTCTTAGGCTTTCAATCATCTGCCCTACATAATATTCCACGTTAAAACATGGTATAATTACAGAAACTTTCAATAAATACCTCCTTGTCTATCACTCTTGAAGCGAGTACCTGCCTTTAACAGACGATAAGTTTGAAAAGTAACTTGTCTGATATTAATCAGACCATCACTCAGAGTAATACTACCTGCGCTATCTTATTTCTCAATATATATTTTCCTTACTAAGTATATACCATTTATACCTGTTTATACATAGTATATAATTCATATTTAGCCTTTTCTTTATATATTTTTGAATAGATCCCCGTCATCTCGCATTTATGCTTCGTTCGAGACTAATCAATCTTAGATTTCCACTATTTATTCACTTATACGACATGATAAACATTGTGATTATACGCACTTTTTTTAATTATCTTTTATATAATTCATCACTTGCTCAATCAAGTCGGTTTGTTCGACTTCTCCATCAACCAGCATTTCACTTTTGTAGTCTAACAAATCTTCTGCTATCCACCACTGCTCCATTTGTTCAATTGAGAATTCATTGACCCTTAAACCTTCAAGATGACGACATTTTGTGGTTTCAAAAGAAACTGACAAATAATATAACGCGCTCCTAGGTGCATATAATTCCATTAGACGTTCTATCATTTGATAATAAGTTGACCGTTTTAGGATCCCTTCTAAAATGACATAATCATTCTTAGTTATTGCTTCACTAACTAACGACTCTATCATTTCTATCGCAGGATTTTTTTTTTGTATCCGAACACCCGATTATTTCTCGACGTACTGCATCCTGAGACACAACTAACGTATTCCCCCACTGCTCTTTCAATGCCATAGCTAAGCTTGTTTTTCCACTTGATGAATTACCTCGAATGATTATTAATTTCGCATACAAGTTTCTACCCTCCTAAAAGCCACCCTTATTAAAATAAGGATGGCTCAAAATCAATCTTTTATTATATCTGTAATTGTATAACTCCTTGTATCAAAACGGTTACGAGAACGCGAATATTCAAATGGCGTGCCATTTTTCTGATAGACGACTTGTTCAACTTCAAGCACTGGTGTTGTGGCCTCACAGGCCAAATATTGGCAGTCATCATCGCTCGCAACATCTGCATGGATTTTACGATAGGCACCACCGATTACTAGTCCGATGTCTGCTTTAATATAGTCATAAATCGATTGTTCTAAAATGGCTGGTGTTAAGTCGTGTACCAGGCTGGCAACAAAATAAGTGTATTCCATTACATAAGGCTTACCATCGACGTTACGCACGCGATGAACATAATAAACCGCCTCATTAGCACCAATCATCAATAAGTTTTGTAAGGCCTCATCTGGAAACTGAATATTAAATTCAATAATATCATTTGTTATCGCGGTGCCTTTCATTTGAGCAGTCAGTCCTTGGTAATCAAGGGCCAAACTGTCATTTTGGTTCCACAACGCATTCTTGAGTACACGTGTCCCCATCCCTCGTTTACGGTAGACGAGTCCTTCCATCGCCAAAATATCAATTGCTTTTTTGACGGTCATGCGACTCACCTCATAGTGAAGCGCTAAGGCCACTTGATCTGGTAATAAGGCTTCGG
Organism: Brochothrix campestris FSL F6-1037; assembly: GCF_000525915.1. Lineage (GTDB taxonomy): Bacteria > Bacillota > Bacilli > Lactobacillales > Listeriaceae > Brochothrix > Brochothrix campestris. Next base: position 23,249 of record NZ_AODH01000027.1, read on the forward strand.
CTGCATACTCACCCGCCTGAATTTTAGAACGGATATCATCCGCAATCACTTTGTATTTTAGCATGGTCATTCCTCGCTATCTTATATAGAAAATGGAGACCTTCACGGTCTCCATCCATTATCGCATAAATTATAATTTTGTAGTAGTATTGACCTTTTCGAAGATTTTCAAGAATGGGAACCAGCAAAGAACGATGATTGCCATATCGACTAATTGCAGCACGCCACCCATGACTGAGTTCGTTGCCATCATCCCACTAATGAAGAATGGCACGGTCCAAGGAACGGTGACACCGGTTGGAATTGGGAAGATGCCCATCGCCATCACAGCGTAGTTGAATGAAGTGACGATTAACGGTGTAATCACCCACGGAATCATAATCGATGCATTTAAAACGATTGGTAAGCCGAAGATAACAGGTTCGTTAACGTTGAAAATACCAGGTCCAACAGCAAGACGACCAATTTCTTTCATTTGCTTATTCTTGAAGAAGAAGGCCATCATCAAGACAACTGCTAATGTCATCCCTGAACCACCGAGACCAACTGTGTATGTTTCCATAAAGGCTTTTGTAATAATATGTGGTAATTCAAGTCCATCTTTGTAAGCTGCTAAGTTTTCAAGTGATAATGTTTGCCAAATAGGATCCATCACTGAGTTAACGATGACTTGACCATGAAGGCCAAAGAACCATAATACTTGAATGAATAAAACAGCGACTAACGTTGCTGGCAAACCACTACCGAGACCAACTAATGGTTTTTGAATAACATTGTAGATGACATCATGAAAGTTCGTGTTAAAGAAGCCATTGATACCCGCATTGAGTAATAAAAAGACTGTTAACGTTGCAATCGCAGGAATAAGGGCAGCAAACGAGCGACTAACAGCTTCTGGCACACCATTTGGCATTTTAATTGTAATGCCTTTTTTGGTGATGCGCACGTATATTTCCGCGGCAATAAAAGCAGCAATCATCCCCACAAACATTCCTTTAGCACCTAATCGATCGAGTGAAAGCGCACCTGTAACCGCAGCGCCTTCGGCTGTTTCAAAGAAAAATGGTGTTAAGATTAAGAAAGATGCTAAGGCAACAACGCCACCAAAGACGCCATCTTCGCCATACGATTGCGTTAAGTAATACCCAATCCCAAAGGCGACAAAGACCGTCATAATCGACATCGTGGCATTTTGACCATTACCTAACAGCGAGTTAAGCTGACCTGATAAATGGGCGGGCCAAAACGGTAAGTTGTTTAAAACAACAACAAGTGAACCAAACATTGTTAATGGAAAAGCGAGCATAAAGGCATCACGTAAGACCGTTAAGTAACGGTTTTGGCCCAGTTTAGCAGCCATCGGCATTAATTTTTCTGCAAATTTGTCAATCCAAGCGTTCATTGCTAGTTCCTCCTCTTTTTAAAAACCATTGTTTTCGCTGACAGTTTTAAACCAGTGGCCACTTTTTCAATCGTGCAGCCTCAACTGTCAAACGCTTATATTTTGTCATTTATGATAACTTATCTAAGGCTGTTGCTAAGACGGCTTCACCGTTCATCATGCCATAATCACGCATTTCAATGACAGCTAACTTAACATCGCGATCACCAATTTGTTGCGCAACTTGTTTTTCGGTGTAACGCACCTGTGGTCCTAATAAAATGATATCTAATCTTTCTTTTTCTAACTGTGCAGGTACTTCTGAGACCGATACCGCATAAATCTTTGCATCTAATCCACGCGCTTTCGCTGCTTCTTCCATTTTAGTGACTAATAAACTTGTGCTCATCCCAGCCGCACATGCTAACATAATTGTTTTATCTGGCACTTTAAGCCCTCCCCCTATTTTTAAAAAAGCATCCTTATTGAACAAAAGACTATACTTATATATATAATATATTATACTTTGGTTTGTTTGTCACGCTTTTTTTGAAAGCGCTTAACCAACTGTTGTAACAGCTATTTTAAACTGTCAACATCAGCACTTAGCCCCACCTTACTTTTCACTTAACTTCTTTTTCAAAACAAGCCATTTGTTTTTTTAGGTTCGTTCGCTATAGTGATGACTGTAAACAAATATAGCTAGGAGGTCATACAATAAATTTCATTAAACGAGCATGGTATAGCTTGCAAGTAAAAGGCGGCCGCTCCCTGTTATTAATCGCTGTGTTCTCTGCGATTTTAATCTTTATCTTAGTCGGTCTCATAATTAAAAGTGCTGCCTTGCAAGCATCTGAAAATGCTAAAAAAAACGATGACGCCGACGTTTGGCATTTCTGTCAACATCATTGTAATCGACGAACACCGAGTATCAGATTAATCGTTAGCGCATGAAGCCGTCATTCTTTTATAAGCGGTTACGCATGAACAGTATAAAACAGGCATTAATTCGATATTTTCAATCAATGTGATTAACTCTATCAATTGGATAAACAATCGTTTAATCATTTAAAATAGAATGTCGTCAAACAAGCCCCCTCATCACTAGATAAGGGGGCACAGATTATATACAACGTTCAAACAACCTTCCATTTTAGCTTGAATGCTATTACAGCTGCTTTTTTTTACAAGTTGCTAGGATTGAAATAGCAGCGTTGTTATATTCGCTTGTTAACTATTCACGAAGTCGAACGAGCTGATTTCACTTTCAACACAATAAAAATCAGCCTTCTTTTTTCATATCAACATGCTCAATCTCATCTTCTAAATAGTAAGCGGAACAAGCTTTGAAGCCAAATGAACCATAAAAATGTTCTAAGTAGGATTGCGCTTGAATTTCAATGGTTCGTGCCGGATAGCGACGGGTGATTTCGGAAATGAGAACAGTCAGCAGTTCACGACCACTGCCTGCACCACGATGTTGCGGTGCTGTGATTACACGTCCGAAGGTCACCGTTTCACCCTTATCAATGATGCGACCATACGCGATAATACCACCCGCTTCATCGGTTTTAAAGACGTGAAGGCAGTCTAAATCTTCTAGTGTCGGTTCTTGAAATACGCAGTTTTGTTCGACCACAAACACCTCTGAACGGGTGTATAAAAGATTGAATAATTCGATTGTTGTTAACTCTGAAAAAGTTTTAATCTGCCATTGTGCCACTGTTATCGACTCCTCTTGTATTGTTTCTTTTATTATAAACGAAAAAGACAGTTACACGTGAATGTAACTGTCCGATGGTTGTTTGCTTCTAATCGGTTGACTTCACTTTTAATTGTCTAGTTTAATCAACCAGAAGCTTTCAACTTTCAGATAAATGGCAACGACGGTAAATAATCGCTTTCATTTTTCTTCCAAGTTGTTTGCTTCTAATCGGTTGATTTCACTTTTAATTGTCACTCTCTAACGTTTTGGGACAGTTGCGGTTCAATTTGCCAATCTAACAACGCCTGATAACTCCCCCGTTTTGCTTTATCCATGATATGAACGGAGGTGTCAAATTGAATAACCTGTGTCATTGACGGGGTAACATGCCCTGCCACCACTGCATTATCACTGGTGATGAATGCACGATTTATTTCCAACTGAAAATGCCGCTGATAACTTTGTTCATTAGTGGTTTTGACAACGATTTGCCACCCTGTCTCATCACCACGATAATCCGCCACAACCGTCTTAATTGGTGCTAAAACGAGCTGTTGTTGTTTTCCTGTTAACGTCGTTTCAAAACTAACATCTGTGGGCTTTTCCATCGTCAATTCACCTGGTCTAATTTCACCGATTACCTTAGATTCTGTCGTTGCCTTAGCTGTCACTATGACACTCAGCGGCAACACTAGCGCAATAATGACACTCATACACAGTTTTTTTTGCCTGTCTATGATGAAGGTAACACATTAAACAAATAATACTAGCAAGCAGGAGAAACGTACCTAACTGTATGATACGCGTCTCGGTATCACCTAAATGCGGCAACCGTTCAATCGGGAACGTTTTAATAGGCGCTGTTAACACTGCTGCTTTTTCAGGTGCAAGCAACGTTCCCGTTACTTGTGACTCGTACGTATTCGCAGAAACATGTGTTGCTAATAATTCAAATACATTTATCATTCGCCTACCTCCTTTACCGAAGGTTCCAACATCCACTTAATTTGTGCGTCATCGCTGCGGGGTGTCTTTACCTTCGCATAATTGATATGAACAAATGCGCTTTTTTCTTTTGTATCACTAACAATCTGTGAACCGATTCCCTCACTAATTAACAAACTCCCTTGGTCAAAAGACTGGTCTCCAACAAAAACATACGCTCGAAAATCACTGTGTGTTGTTTGATTGATAGCAGCAACTAATCGCCAACCTCTCTGACCATCATCAGTCACCACAACCGGCTTATCCTTCTGCCAGTATCGTTGCGTATCTGCACTACCTAAGATGACCTTACCAAACGATTGCTCTCTTACAACAGTTAACGTGACATCAATCGGCTCTACTGAAACAGTCGTTTTTTGCACAATAAGCGCACCACTACTATTCGGTAAACCATAATAAACAGTGTGTTGTCCCGGCTTCGTCATATCAATCGGGCGATTATCCTCAGTCCAACTCAACTCCGGAGAAAACGGCACTGCGACCCCATCGGCATCAATCGCCTTAATGAAACCAGCAGCTGGATCATACGTATCTCCGACTTTGTAGCTCATATCCTTAGCAAAAATAGCGGTTAAATCGGCTTTAACCATCACCTCGGCTGGCTCACTGTACACCCACTTACCGAGGGCGTTGGCAATCACGATTCGTACCTGATGTGTGCCTGGTTTAGTGGTGTCTAACTCCTTCGTCAACACATTGTTCACATAGTAATACTGCACATCCTTCGCGTTTATCGCTTGGCCGTCTTTATTTAACACTCGTTTGAACGGGGCATCTGCATCGTATGCTT
>NZ_AODH01000028.1 GCF_000525915.1 Brochothrix campestris FSL F6-1037
AAATAAAAAGCTGAGAAAAAACGTCTTCAATGCCAGCAATGATGCGATTGATCACAAAGCCGTTAAAGTTGGCGCGGTCATTAGCTATCAAATTAAGGCAACGAACACATCAGCGCCAACGACGATTATTAACAAGGTGAAAATTGGCGATGCGATTCCAGCAGGACTCGTGTATCAACGAGGCAGCCTGAAAGTAACCGGAGTTGATGGCAAAGAAAAAGCGTTAACAGATGATGTGGTTACCGGTCAAAAACTAGCGACAGGTGACCTCGGGTCACTCAAAGGTGGCGAAAGCCTCTTTATCAGTTTCAAAGTGAAAGTAAGTGCGGAAGCTAAAGGCAAGGTTGTCAACGTGGCAACAGTCGATGGCAATGTGCCACCGCCAACACCAGGTGAGCCAGATGTGCCACTTGTACCAGAAAAACCAACCACCGATATTAACGTTCCTGAAATAGAAGTTCCAAACACTCCACCGAACAAGCCTAATATTACTGTTCCAGAAAAACCATCAGTTTCTAAGAAAATAACCATCTTACCGAAAACTGGTGATAAAGCTGAGAACAATGAATTAGGAATAGGGATGATTTTGTTAGTATTGACAACCTTGATTATCGTAAGAAGAAAAGAAGTTTTTAACAAATAAGGACGTATAAAAAAATTCTTCTTGAACAAATATAAAATCCTCCGAAGAATTTTTCGGGGGATTTTATATTTTATCTAATTATAATTAGTGACGAGGAAAAGGATCTAATAAAAGGGCTAACTAGCTACATTAGCTACTAGGTAATGTATTGAAATAGAAGATAGATGGAGGGAACATCAGATGCTAAACGCTATTTTGAATAATAATAAGTTTAATTATTGGACACTATTAGTGATAGTGCCTATTTTAGGACTGGGAATTTATGGTGAGCTGTACGGTGAAGATTTGTCATGGCTTTCTTTTTTAGGGGCAGGACTTATTTGTTTATGGCTGTCGTTTGGAACTAGTACCACACAAGCTTTTTTTCGGAAGATGGAAGGTCACTACTATGTTCACATTACATTAGCTATCGTGGCCGGATTTTTGATATCTTTTCTGTTTCTCTATCTGGGAGATTGGTTAGGGGTATCATCGGGAACAGATAATCCAATAATTAAAGATTTTGAGCAGGCTGATTTCATTGTATCGATAGTACTGTTAGTCGTAATATCAATTTCTGTTGCAGGTGAAGAAGTTATTACAGCCAGTATGACCTTCTTAATCTATCGGTTATTTGGAAAGAAACTAACGGAAAAAAGGGCATGGTACATTGCTGTGTTAGTCGGTTCGGTTATATTTGGTCTGCTGCATTGTTCAACTTATGATGGGGACTTATGGCAGTGTCTATTTGTTATTGGAATAGGTCGATTGCCATTCACATACGCTTGGAGAATGACTAATAGTCTCTGGGGCGGTATATGTGCCCATATCATATATGATTTAATCATTTTAATTCCTGTTATAGTGATGTATTAGTTCGTAATTGAGCTCAATGCGTATTGTTTTTTTATTGTATCAGAAGGTAGTTCGGAAGTAGTGATTGCTTTATTGAAAATAAAAGCCAGTCAACCATTCACTGTGGTCGTCTGGCTTTTATTAGTCTTGTACCTGTTCCACCGCAATTGATTGTGCTTCAAAATAAGCGAGGTAGCTGCGTGGAATAGAGGCAGAGGTAATCACCGTATCGATAGCGCTCAGTGGCGCATAGGTTAGCAAGGTCGCCTTATCGAATTTAGTCGCATCCGCTAGTAAAAGGACCTCATTTGCGACAGCGACAATGTTTTTCTTGATGTCGTATTCGAGCAAATCGCTATTCGTTACACCAGCAGTGAGTGAAACGGCTGTGGCAGCCATAAACGCCTTTGTAATATTATAATGCTGAATTGTGTCACCAAGATTGATGCCGACGAAAGAACGCGTCGCCTGCTTAAAAGTGTTGCCAATCGTGTGCAAGGTAATGTTGCTCCGATCGGCACAGGCATTCATAATATCGAGGTTATTCGTGAGCACCGTGCAGGCAATATCTGCGTCAAGATAGTCAATCAGATGGCGCGTTGTTGTACCTGAATCGATATAGACGAAGTCACCTGGTTCGATATGTTGTGCCGCCAGGGCAGCGATTTTATCCTTGTCAGCAGCTGCGACGACATCACGCTCAGTATAGGGTTTAAGAGGGTTTGTCTCAAGTGCTTGCACGCCACCATAGACCTTAGTAATGGTACCTTTTTTTAAAATAATATCGACGTCCCGACGAATGGTATTCTTCGAAACCTTAAAAACATCACATAATTCATCTAATGAGACTGAACCATGCGTATGTATGTATTTTTCAATCGCAATGATGCGTGAGGCTTTCATTGTAAGACTCCTTTCGGTGAGAAAAAGTTCTCTTCCTTTGAAATTTAGCATATTCCCCAACTATAAGCAAACAAACCTGACTGAAAGATGGATTAGCTGTTACTTTAACGCCATTTCAGTTAAAATAAAAGAGAGAATAGTCTTAAAGGAGGGCCCATATGAGTGGCGTAAAACAACTGATAATCGTGGCAATCATTGCCATCTGTGGTGTGGGAGGTACAATCTGGTATTGGCAAACACAACCACCAACAGCAACACAGGAGTTAGAAAAAGTGGTGGCCCAAAAAGAAGCCGATGCACAAGGCTTAGTTGATGATCTGAATAAACTGAAACGAGCGGCTGAAAGTGAAACCGCCGCAACGAATAATACACTCTCAGCAGAGGCGATTAATAGGATTAATAGCGGCATTTTACAAGCAACCGACCTCGGTGCCAGTTATACAGGCAAACAATTGTTGGTGACACCGTTAACGACCGCAGCAAATGATCGTATTCAAACAGAGCAAGCGTCACAGGATAAGAACGGTTATTTGAGCGATACAATTGCACCGTATTTGCGCCAAATTAGTGAAACACATCAGGATGTAACGACAGTTTTAGTGAATCAAACAGGCGAAAGCGTGATAGTGATTGAGGATGGCAAAGTGCGTTATAACTTTTAATAGGAGGCATTCGCCAAGCGACTAACCGAGTGAAGGGAGTGGATATCAATGACAGACTTCGAAACGAAGATTGCAAACATTCTGAAGAGCCATACGAGTGAGGGCTTTATTGATTATAAGAACTGTAATGCAGTCTGCCGCAGACTAGAGGATCTTTTAGAAGAAGTCTATACAAATTGTCTGAATGATCGCTTTGTACTAACAGCATCAGTTCGTGAGACACTCTACGTGTTACGCACAGCCGTGACAATACGGCCTATGCCGATAGCAGTTCAGGCTACTTAATGGAGTTATTCGAGTCGTCGCTAGCGACACTTGATTTAATCGTAGACCTGCTGGTGATAAGTGATGAAGTTGGTTGTGATATTGCAGGCAACATTACCGAATTGGTTGGGGAGGAACTTCAACTTGAGGTCTATCACGATTTTGTCGAATTTTTGTATCCATTGTTAGGAATCGTGCAACCCTTGATTACAACGAAAAATAAAGCAGCCTTAATCGCAGCGTCTGCGGCATTGGCAGAATGACATCAACAACCATATGTGACTGACTGGCATCATCAGTTTTGTAACGATTTAGCAGGAATTCCAGATAAACGAACGATTGAACTATCCACGGAAGAAACAGTCGAAGATGTGTTGATGGCTTATGACGAGGCGTTGGCTGCAGGGCATCGAGAGCGTGCCATTGCGCTTTGTCGAGCAGCTATCACCCAACAAATTGGTGAGCAAAGTACGTGGCAGTTTAAATTGTGCCTGCTTTATCTCGACTCGCAACAACCCGAATTAGCAGTGATTGAATTTCGGGCGCTGTTTCAATTAGATACGCTCGTTTTTAGTGACGAGTATTTCGCTTTACTTGAACGTTTAGGTTATGAGAAAGAACGTGAGGCAGCCTTCAATCAGCTGAGCAAGAGCTACTGGGTGCAGCAAGCCAATGAACTGTTTGCAAACAATCAAAAGTGGCACCATTTAAGTATCAATATTTCACGAGACTTAACTGAAATCACAACCTATGCAGAAGTGCTGCTTGCGCATGACCCTGAAGCAGTTTATCGATTGTACACTGCCTACTTAATGCATGCGGCTAAAGAATGTGAGAATCGCCGGCAATACCGGAGATTATGTCAGCAACTGCGACACTTAGCAAGTCTCGATTGTGATGGGAAACAGACAGCCGCAGTTGTTGTGGCTAATTTGCGGGAAACTTATCCCAAGAAACGAGCGTTGTTGGAGGAATTGGATGATGTATGGGAGTGATAGTCAGCATAATTGTGTATTAAAGGTGCAACTGATGATTGTTCGTTTTTATCTATTGAAGATTCTGTAATAAAATCATCTAAAATCAGATGAATATTAAAGGGATTCTAGCGTATAATTAACTATAAGACAATTAATGGAGGATTTCATGAAAAAAAAACATATATGTTGTAGGTGCGGTCATAATTAACGACGGTAAAGTGTTATGCGCACAGCGTGGTGAAACAAAAACACTGGCTCGTATGTGGGAATTTCCTGGCGGAAAGATAGAAAATGGTGAAACAAATGAGCAAGCTTTGACTCGTGAAATTAAAGAAGAAATGCATTGTGAAGTAGTAATTGGTGAACATATTACTACTACAACCTATGAATATGAATTTGGCACCGTTCATTTAGCAACCTATTTTGCGAAAATTAAAACAGGTACACCGCTTTTAACAGAGCACATACAAATCAAATGGTTGCACCCCCTGGAAATGGACGAACTGCAGTGGGCGCCGGCAGATATTCCAGCAGTGAAAATAATTAGTGAGACCAATATAGCAACACTGACATTTAATTAGGAGGCGCTCTTATTAATATTTTAAGTGATTTACAACAAGGATTAAACACAGGGTTTATAAATCGTCAAAGTGGTAATTCAGGACGTTTTTCTCCGAAGCTATTGACGAATGCAGCTAACGAGAATGTATTAGAACATTTAAAAGTTCAGCTCGAGACCTGTGAATCGTTTGTGATTTCAGTTGCATTTGTGACCGAGGCAGGTTTAGCTGCACTTAAAAGTCATTTTATCGATTTAAAGGCAAAAGGTATCCGTGGAAGATTGATAACATCTGATTATCTAGGTTTCAATAATCCTAAAGTTTTTTCGGAATTATTAAAAATAAAGAATCTCGATGTTCGTATTTTTCCAGAAGAAGGCTTTCATGCTAAAGGCTATGTATTTAAACAAAAAGATTATTATTCGATTACGATTGGCAGTTCAAATTTGACGCTGAATGCGCTACAAAAAAACTATGAATGGAACATTCAGTTAACATCATTAGAGAATGGTGATATTGTTAATCAAGTATTAGCGGCTGTCGATGACCAATGGCAAAAATCGTTTGAGCTAACATCAGAATGGATTAAAAATTATACAACTGTTTTCGAGACAATTATACAAGCGAAACGTGTACAGCAAAAAAAATTCTGACACAATTGAAATAACACCGAATACAATGCAAAAAGAGGCATTAACTTGTTTGGCTGATTTACGAAGTACCGGAGCACGTCGAGGGTTAATTATTTCCGCTACTGGTACCGGGAAAACATTTTTATCAGCCTTTGATGTTAAGGCATATAATCCTGAACGCATGCTATTCATCGTCCATCGTGAACAGATTTTGCAAAAGGCAATGACTGATTTCAAAAAGATATTAGGTGGTAAAAATGATGACTATACTCTTTTAACAAGTAAGACTTATAATAGAGCATCTAAATATGTTTTTGCAACAATCCAAAGCTTAGCTAAAGAAGAACGTCTAAATTCGTTCAATAAAAAAGCTTTTAATTACATATTGATTGACGAGAGTCATAAAGTGGGAGGCCATTCGTATCAGCGAGTCGTGGATTATTTCACACCTGATTTCTTATTAGGTATGACGGCAACCCCAGAACGAACTGATGCCTTTAATATATTTGAACTTTTTGATTATAATGTGGCTTATGAAATAAGGCTGCAAGGAGCAATGGAAGCAGAGATGCTTTGTCCCTTCCAGTATTTTGGTGTGACTGACTATGAAAGAAATGGAGAAACCATCGATGATCATACTAATTTAGACAAATTGGTTTCTAAAGAACGAGTGTCTCATCTGATAGAAAAAGTAGAATATTATGGTTATTCTGGTAAAACATTACGAGGTCTTATTTTTTGTAGTCGCAAAGAAGAGGCCAATGAGTTAGCTGTCGAACTATGTCACCGTGGTTATGAGACAGTTGCTTTAACAGGAAGTAACTCAATTGCTGAACGAGAAGCTGCAGTCGATCAATTAGAGCAAGGTACGATTAAATATATAGTAACCGTTGATATTTTCAACGAAGGTATTGATATACCAAGTGTTAATCAGGTCGTAATGCTACGCCAAACACAATCAAGTATTATTTTTGTACAACAATTAGGACGAGGATTAAGAAAAAGCAATGATAAGGAGTACGTGACTATCATTGATTTTATTGGGAATTATAAAAATAACTATTTGATTCCTATTGCTTTAACAGGAGATACGTCAAAAAATAAGGATAATATCCGGCATAAAATGTCTCAACTCAATTACATGTCAGGTTTATCGACAATTAATTTTGAAGAAATTGCTAAACAACGTATTTTTTCATCAATAAATCAAGTGAAACTAAATTCGATGGTTGCATTAAAAGAGGCCTATTTTGGTCTTAAGCAACGTTTAGGATATCAACCAAAGTTAACGGATTTTATAATGAATGACTCAATAGACCCAGAAGTTATTATAAAAGCAAAAAAAAACGTATCCTGCTTTTTTAAATGCGATTAAGGAAGATACAAGTTCACTGAGTGACTATCAACTTAAGGTAATACAATTTATCTCGATCGAGTTATTGAACGGTAAACGTCGCCATGAACTTTTAATCTTAAATAGTCTATTACAAAGGCCAGTTGCTAAGCATTCAATTTTAGATGAGATGAGAAAATTAGGATTGATCACAACAGCAGCAACAATCAAGTCTGTTGAAAATGTACTTAATTTAACCTTTTTTGTCGAAAGTCATAGAAAGGCTTATGGAGAAGCACCAATTGTAATTTTAGAAAATAGAAATTATCGACTAAATAGCCAGATTGAAAAATCAATAGAAAATGATGAATTTAAGCAAGCGATGCAAGATGTGATTACTGCAGGATTTTTAAAAAGCAAACAATATGATATTGATAAATTTCTAACAATAGGTAGGAAATACTCTCGTAAAGATGCCTGCCGTATTTTAAACTGGGAGAAAGATGAGTCGAGTACTGTATATGGATATAAAACTAAATTTGATACATGTCCAATTTTTTTCACCTATCATAAAAGTGCGGACATTGATGCAAGTATTGCTTATGAAGATGAGTTTTTAAGTCAAAAAGTTATTAAATGGTATACACGCTCACCAAGAACACTTAGTTCAGAAGAAGTCATAACGATTACATCATCGAATAGGACGGCCTTAACGCTACATGTTTTTGTGAAGAAAAGTGACGGCGAAGGAGCAGATTCTTATTACTTAGGAACTGCTACAGTAAATGAAACGAGTGCCCGTGAAGTGATAAGAAATGGTAAACCAATTGTTGAAATGCAATTAATACTTGATAATGAGATTGATCATGGACTCTATCATTATATTAGTGGAGAAGTTTAGGGTGTTCAATTCGAGAGTTAATTCTAAAAATTAATATTGTTAGATACAGTTTAAGAAAACCAACACAATCATTACTTGTGTTGGTTTTTTAGTGCAGGATAGAAAAAGATTCAACGTACGTTTCTTCTTTGTAAATCGATGATAACAAGCTTCAATTAGCGTATAAGTAATGATGAAACAAAGTAACTGAATAGATAGAGATAGAATCGTTGCCGATTTTTCACGGGTATGTTAAATAAATACTCACTTGCAATGGTAATACAAAAAATATAACAAGTTAGAAAAATGATTGTTTTAACATGCATAGAGCTGCTTTCTGATCTATTAAATAAGTAATGTTGTGGTCAACAGCATAAAGAGAAATGTATTAACTAAATTGAACATTAAATAAACAATGTCAATGTTTTGTTGATATTATTTATGTGTTAGCCTCTTATTTAGAGAGGGGCAGTGGGGAAATGTCTGAAACAGATTGGCTAAAAGAACTGAGCAATGAAGATATTGTTTTTATGAAAAATTTTATTGTAGCATCAGGTTCCTTAAAGGAAATGGCAAAAACCTATGAGGTTTCTTACCCGACAGTTAGAATTAGGTTAGATCGCTTAATAGAAAAAGTTAAATTAAGTGATAAAAAAGAAAATTCTTCGCTTATTCGATATATTAGAGAATTAACAATTGATGAAAAAATAGCGATTGAGGATGCGCAAGAAATCATTCGCATTTATAACAAGGAAGAAGGTAATAAAAATGAATGAGTTTATACGCTTGGTAATTTTAGCAGCAATGTTTGCAGCGCAATATTTATTATCAATGAACCGACATCTGTTTATGAGTTTTATTATACCAGCTATTTTCTTTGTGATGGTGACCATTGGGCTATATATGGGAGAATTAAATTGGATTATGTACATTGTCTTTCTAATTGTTGCCGCAATTCTTTTTACCGAAGAAGCGAGATCTGGTCGAAAAAAAATACAACGATAAAATCAAAAGTGAATTGAATAAAATGAAAAGTAAGGATTTACTATAAAAAGCTTCCTCAAAATCAAAAAAATAGTAAACGCTCCTGATTAGAAATGTCGGCAGAAAACTGCGAGAGGTAATCACTTTACGATCTCAAACGATCTTGCTAACCTATATGTATAGGGAGGCGAAATCGATGATATTAGACAGTCGAACAAGTAAGGTATTGCTCTATATCATTAAAAACAGACGCTCGCGAGTGACATCAATTTACCAACAATTCAGTGTTAGTGAAAGTCAGTTACGGTATACAATTGCTAAAGGAAATGACTTTTTAGCCAGCTATCAATTAGGCGTAATTAAGATTGATAAAAAATGCATCGAAGTGATAAGTCCACACGAAGAACAATTGTGTGGGCTTATTTCGCTTATTGTTACGTATGTGCCATCCGAGGCAGAACGACAACAGTTGCTCATTTTGATGGTGGCCACTTTAGTAGAAGAACTATCGTTGCTGAGCCTAGCGTTACAATTACAGGTTAGTAAAAATACGGTATTAAAAGATTTAAAAGAAACGAATAAGCTACTTGAAAAAAAGGGGATAAGGATTAAGTATTCACGTAAAAAAGGTTATCTTTTAACCGGTGATGAATGGCAGATTCGTTCGCTTCTCTTTGAAGCATTGGATCGCATCATGGACGAACGCTCAATGAGTCAAGTGCTACGCTACTATCTTGATGTTAAGGATGAAGAGGTCATTGCGGCAAAAGATAAAATTAAAAAAATAGAAGCGGCTCTGAGAGTACGTTATATTGAACGTCAGTCACATGTATTAGCCTTTTTTTTTGATTACGCTGTTACGACGTATAAACAGTCAGAATCAGCTAGATCGTTATTCGTTAATAAAGCTTACTGCGTTAGCAGATACGATTGAATATCGGATAGTGACAACGGTCATTGATAAAAATGAGCTGTTTTCTGAAAATGATCGGCTGTATTTTACACTCCAATTTTTAGCACTTGGCAAAGCCCGTCCATCGCCTCCGCCGTCACAAAAAGAAGCGTTAACGACTGCTTTAAACGCCTTTTTATTAAGCTTTGAATCAACAGCGGTTTACCTTCTCCCTAAAAAAGAACAGTTGTTACAAAAACTCTCCCGTCATTTTGAACCAGCCTATTATCGTATCATGTATGGTTTAACATTAAAAACGGTCTCTGTTGATAACCTCCCATTAAAATATAAAACGCTTAATCAGTACGTAAAAAATGCGCTGTTACCTCTCGAGAAATTAGTTGGTCGTACGATCCCTGAACATGAAGTTATTTACTTGACTATTTTTTTGGCAACTCATTTAATTGAGTGTCAGCATGCTATAAAGTTGCAAAAACAAGCGGTCGTTGTTTGTACGAGTGGAGAGAGTATTGCACAACTATTACGTATTCGTTTGATTGCTTTTTTTCCGGAATTCTCTTTTTTAAAAGCAATGAGTAAACGTACTTTTTACGATAACGCCCCAGTCGTTGATTTGATATTTTCGGTAATACCACTACAAATAAATCAGCCCTATTATTTTATCGAAACAATACCTAGTGATGAGGCGTTAAACCAACTTCGGAGTACTGTTTTGCAGGATGGTTTCGAAAAAAAAAGCAGCATTAGACCATAAGTTTGTCAGCAATTGCAGCATACATCCCTATCAAAAACTGTTAGCTTTATTACCGAGAAAGCACGTGCAACATACAAGTTATGCTAGCTGGAGGGAGGCGATGATACAAGCTGCCACACCGCTTTTAAAAGGAAATATTATCAAACCACGTTATCTTGAGGCAATGCTGCAACGATACCCTCGTATGCATGTGAGTATCTTTTTAAGGGAAACAATTGCGCTTCCACATGAGTCTTCACATCATGGTGTTAATGGTGTTGGTTTTAGCTTACTATTTATTAAAGAAGGGATTAAAACCGAGCTCGGATTGGTGCATTGTCTCGTGCTAATTGTGAGCGATGATGCCTTTAAACAACTTGAACCGCTTAAGTGTCTTGTGGAATTAGCAGAGAACAAAACCTTGTTAAAAGCCTGTGCTAATGAAAATTCAGCTGGGAAAGCGTATCAACGACTACTCAATGAAATCTGAATCAAAACGATAGCCTTCACACCTCCTTATTGGAGGTGAGAGACTGAAGATAAACGCTGTTCTAGGTCGTCAATGCCTCGCCTTCTCGAAGTTGAGTGCCATCTGTATACTCACCTCGAAGGCGCGTTTTTCCTAGAACGAAAGTAATTTAAAGCCGTTCTAAACTGCAGTGATTGGAGAAAATAACGTCTCGACTATTTCCCGTCGCAACTTTCCCATGAAAAATCATAGGATTTAGCTGATGTAACTAGAGGAGATAACCGCATTTCTATTAAGCCTACTCATTTCGTAGACAAAGTCACTGTCATATAATTTGAAAGGAAAAGTAGTTTAATTCGACGTTGTCAACAATCTGACACCTCCATATTGGAGGTGCTTTTTTACTTTCATCACACTGAAATCAATACGTCTGTTAAAAACTGTGATGAAAAGGTGTAGCTATGCTCAAAAAGCACTTTTATACTTGAGGTAAGAACTAAAAAGACAAAGAGGTGCAAGCAATGAGTTTGAAAGATATGATTGAAACTAAACTGCTCTATGTACAACAGCAAGAGGATAGTGTTGAGACGATCTTCAAAACCATTTGTAAAAAGGCCCAGCAACTCGGATATACGAAGGCAAGTTATTTTAATGCCCTACAAACGCGGGAATTAAGCTACCCAACAGGTTTAGCGTTACCTCATTGTGGCATCGCGATTCCGCATACTGATTTCAACCATGTGAAACAACCGTTTATTAGTGTGATGACCTTGCGGAAACCAGTGTTTTTTCATGCGATGGATGGTGTGAATGGGGTCGCTGTTCAAATTGTTTTTGTATTAGGATTGACGACAACGACAGCGCAATTAGCCAGTTTAAAAGCGGTGATGGCTATTTGTCGAAGTGAAACGCGGGTTGAACAGCTATTACATGCGACAGATGCGAGCGAACTATTCGCAATCTTAACGAAAGAGGAGGCGGAGTTATGAAGAAAATTCTAGTGGCCTGTGGTGCAGGCATTGCAACATCGACGGTTGTTTGTCAAAAAATAGAGGAGTTGCTAAAACGCGAACGGATTCAAGCAGAAGTTATCCAATGTAAAATAATGGAAGTTAAGGCGAAGCAAACACAGGCGGATGTCATTGTATCGACAACGATCTTGCCAACAAGTTATCACCTGCCAACTATTATTGCCACAGCCTATATTACAGGTATTCAGATGGAACAACTCGACCAACAAATTATTGATGCATTAATTTAAGGAGGAGTGAGGGCATGCAAACGTTATTAGCTGGTGTACAATATGTGCTGGATTTAGGACCCACAGTGATTTTACCGTTAGCTATCTTTCTAATTGCGGTTGCCTTTCGTGTCAAACTAGCAGAAGCCTTTGCAGCTGCAATTACAATTGGGATTGGTTTTGTTGGGATTAATTTAGTGATTTCGGTGTTAACAGGTAACATTGGCCCCGCGGCGCAAGCAATGGTGAAGCGGTTTGATTTACATTTAACAATTATCGATACAGGGTGGCCATCAGCTGCGGCTGCTTCATTTGCTTCACCAGTTGCGGCGATATTATTACCGATTTTATTAGGAGTGAACGTGTTATTATTAATGGTGAAGGCAACAAAAACATTAGACATCGACATTTGGAATTATTGGCATTTTATATCAGCAGGGGCCACAGGCTATCTCATTACCGGCAATTGGTGGTTTTCGATCGGGTGTGCGATTCTTTTTCAAGTCATCACCTTATATATTGCGGATAAAACCGCGCCAATGGTGCAACGTTTTTATGGCTTGCAAGGAATTTCATTACCAACAGGTTCAACCGTTGCGTTTGCCATCATTGGCATTCCAGCGGGGTGGCTAATTGCTAAAATCCCTGGTTTGAAAAAAGTGACAGCAGACCCGGAAACGATTCAAAAACGATTCGGTATTTTTGGCGAACCGATGATTATGGGATTATTATTAGGGATTGTGATTGGTTTTTTAGCAGGTTATGATATCGGCAATGTTTTTAAGCTCGGAATTTCAATGGGAGCAGTCATGCTATTAATGCCACGAATGGTAAAAATCTTAATGGAAGGTTTGATTCCAATTTCGACGGCAGCTCGTGATTATTTACGAGACCGCTTTAAAGGGCGTGATATTTACCTTGGATTAGATGCCGCGTTAGCAATTGGGCATCCTGCCAACATTGCCACCGGTTTAATATTGGTGCCTATCACGCTCTTATTGGCCGTGTTTTTACCAGGAAATCGAGTCCTGCCATTTGGTGACTTAGCAACGATTCCATTTTATGTGGCTTTCATTGTGGCCTCACGTAAAGGGAACATCATTCATTCCGTCTTGGCAGGTGCTGTCGTCATTATGGCAGCGTTGTTGATGGCGACCAATTTTGGGACAGTTCATACTGAAATGATGCAAGGAATATATGAATTTCCGGCAGGTGCTACCGAAGTTTCTTCGCTTGATATGGGGGGCAACTTACTCAATTGGTTGATTTTGAAATTATCAGAGGGGTATCATAGCATCTTTCAATAACTTTTACTAAAGGAGTGTGAAGTGATGAAGGCGTTACAGAAACAAAGGTCAGGTAATGGGCACCTAAAGTTAGTTGAACTAACAGAACCGGAAATTCAGCCTGATGAGCTTAAAATAGCAGTAGCATATTCCGGTATTTGCGGGTCAGATGTGAAAACGTTGCAAGGTCACTATCCCAATAGCACAGTTCCAATCATTCTTGGACATGAATTTTCCGGTGTTGTAGCAGCAGTTGGGTCTGCAGTGACGCGATTTAGCATTGGTGACCGTGTGACGAGTGAAACGACCTATGCCACATGCAGACGTTGTGAAGCCTGTATGAAACAGGCTTATAATCTATGTGATGAACGTCGGGGAATTGGCACACAAGTTAATGGCAGTATGGCGATGTTTGTCGTGAGCCGTGAAGCAAGCTGTCATCACCTACCACCGCAGATGACCTTAGCAGAGGGGGCGCTGCTCGAACCACTCGCGTGTTGTGTACATGCCGCGCTTGAATGTACAACAATTACAGCAGGAGAGGTGATTTTAGTGACCGGTCCAGGCCCAATTGGCTTGCTGATGGCTCAGGTGATTCGCTCACAAGGCGCAACCGTTATTTTGAGTGGACTTGCACGTGATACCCACCGTTTACGGTGCGCGCATGCATGTGGGATTCGAACAACGGTAATGACAGATAAGCAATCACTCGCAGCGATCGTTAATCAATGTACGAACGGTCAAGGCGTGACACAATTGTTCGAATGCAGCGGCGCGAGCGTTGCCCTCAATGAAGCGCTCCCACTTGTTGCCAAACAAGGACGTGTGATTCAGGTGGGATTATTTCCGACTGTGTGTGAGCCGATCAATGCTTATCTTATCCTGCAACGCGAATTGCAGTATTGTGGCAGTCGTTCACAAAAACCAAGCGCTTGGCAAACGGCATTGAGGCTATATCGAGAGCACGTCATTCAACTCGCCCCACTCATTAGTACTGTTTATTCGTTAGCTGAGTGGGAAACCGCCTTTGACACAGCAATGAAGGGTAAGGGTTTAAAGATACTGTTGGCATCGAATGAGACGTTAGCACAGCAGGAAGGGTGGTTACATGAAAGCACTGCGCTTTTATCAACAACGAACGGTTAGACTTGAAACAGTGCCAATGCCGACGATTGAAACCGTTGATGATGTCATCGTAAGAATTAAAGCAGCGGGTATTTGTGGTTCAGATGTGTCGCGTTATGCCAAACTTGGCCCCCATCAGGCTGGTATTACATTTGGTCATGAAGGCGGAGGCGTTGTCGTTGCAAGGGGGACGAATGTCACAGCAATTGAAGTGGGGGACCATGTGGCCATATGTCCCAGTCAACCGTGTCAAACGTGTCAAGCATGTTTACGTGGCCAGTACTCGCAATGTGACCAAATGCTTGTGCTCGGAGCGCAATTACCCGGCGTGTTTGCCGACTATGTTTGTGTGCCTCAAAAAATGCTGATTCCGATTCCGCAAACGATGCCGTTTGATGAACTCGCTTTTGTCGAACCGACGGCGGTTGTATTGCATGGTCTACTTAAAACGGAACTGCGCCCTGGGAGTACCGTCGCAGTGATTGGTTGTGGCACGATTGGTTTGCTTGCCATCCAATGGGCTCGCATCTTTGGCGCGAAAATGATTCATGCCTTTGATATTGATCAAATGAAATTACAACTGGCGACGACAGTTGGGGCTCATCAAACGTATCAAAGCCAAGAAGCAACGACCACCTTAGCCGCTTTCCAGCAGCAAACAAACACAGCAGGCGTCGACCTCGTGATTGAGGCGAGTGGCTCACCCGTTGCGACAGAGCAAGCCTTTGCCTATGCAAAGCGCGGTGGCGAGCTGTTGCTACTTGGTATTCCCTATGCCGATGTCACCTTACATCGTAGCTTCTTTGAAAAAATCATGCGACATGAACTGACGATTAAGGGGTCTTGGCATAGTATGTCAGCGCCATTTCCCGGTCAAGCGTATCACACGAGTATTCACTTTTTAAATCGACAGCAGCTCAAAGTGGCGCCTCTGATTACGCATCGAATTGGCTTGAGCGATTTACCAGCAATGTTTGAACGAATTGTAAGTGACAAAGAAATAGTAGGTAAAGTGATTATATATCCGGAGTGAGATGAAGAGGACAAACCGAGAGTGGTTTGTTCTTTTATTGAGATTTTTTTATGATGAGTTTATTTAAATGTTATATAATGAATCGAATTTTCTCTTTTTTAAAATTACCGATAATTTATGCAAGAAACATAGTAAGTAGTATGTTTCTTTTGGTATAATATATCATGCTACCACATCGTTAAAAGATAGTTAAGTTGAAGATTTTTTCTGTTTTTTAGATACATAATTAATTGAATAATTAGACAAGAAAAACAACATGAGGCAATAAAATACAGGAGGCTATAACATGAAACACATTCAAAAACGCTCCCACTTTATTGAAGCGTTTACATCGCTTAAGATATCTTCACAGGAGGCAGTCATTGACGGAAACAGCGGCCTTTCTGCTGACAAAAACTATTACCATGTAAAGCGACCAGTTGAAACTGAACTGATTGAGCGGTTGCAACATGTTCAACAACAACTTAAACCGCAGGTCGTCTTTTTATGTGGGAATGTTGGTGACGGAAAGTCTCACTTATTATCGTATCTCAAATCGGTTCATCCAGAATTACTCAAAAATGTTCGTGTCCATAATGATGCAACAGAGTCGTTCTCACCACAAGAAACCGCGTTAGATACATTGAAAAAATTACTCGCAGATTTTAAAGATAATCCTACACTATCGCATGCAGAGCCACAACATTTGTTAATCGCAATTAATATGGGTGTCCTTCACAAATTAATTTCAGATGAAGAGGTGATGGCTGAATACGCGACCCTTTGTCAATTCATTCATGAGAGTAATCTCTTTAATGATCAAAAGATCGGTGGTATAAAATCACATCAACACCTTCATATTGTGAATTTATTGGAACATCAATTATATACAATCAAAGAAGGCAAGTTAACATCAACCTTTTTTGAGCAATTACTCGTTAAAATTACACAGCCAACAGATGACAATCTGCTCTACCAAGCTTGGCTGCGTGATAAAAATAATGGTATTAAAGAAATAGCGCATCGTAACTACCAATTATTAATGGATAAAACGATTCAGCGTAATGTCATTGATGTATTACTTGAAGCGATATTTAAAGGGAAATTGATTTTATCAGTGCGTTCCTTTTTGGATTTTATCAACGGCATCGTCATTCCTGATACATCTCAGGCTGAGCCAACAATCGATGATTGTTTCCCGCAACTTATCTTTAATCAAACAGGAAAAACGAAGCTATTAGACGCTTTATATAATCTTGATCCAGCCAAGCAACGCACACTTGAATACGACCAAGTCTTAAAAAATTTCATGGTCGACACTAACTTTGATGAAATGATTGCCCGTTACATTGAAAACGATCAAATGATTGACTGCTTCTGGAAAAATGAAGCCAAAATAAAAGAAAATATTAGTCAATCGCTTGGTTTTTTGATTCGCAGTGTGTCATTAAGCAAACAAAGACCGACAGAAACATCGTTTAAACGATTCATTACAATGTTATATGGCTGCCTTACAGGCAAGGGTGATGTAGCAAATGAATTAGTTACTTTGATAAACAATGTCCAAACAACTCTCTACAGTGAAGGGTTTGGGCAACTGGTGTTTGATTACCGTCAAAAAGCTAAGTTTGCAATCGGTTTTGATATGAGTCAGTTTGAGGTGAAAGATTTGCATCTATTTGGAGCGTTTTCGAATGAAACAGAGATAACTAATTTCAGTACAACCATCAAAATTGACTACGGCTATAAAGAAAATGAAAATAGGCAATCGCTCGAAATTGATTACGCCTTGTATGATTTTTTAAGTCAAGTTGTAACTGGGTATCGTCCTAATCGTCAAGCCTTGAATAAAATGACAAAATACACCGATTTTATTCATCAAATGATAGATAATTATCCATTAACGCACAATGTCTTTATTTTAAATAAAGAAACGGGGTATCTTGTTGAAATGAATGAACAAAAAGCCCTCTTTGCAACGGATAAAAATGCCACACAAATGACAGCGAAGGAGTACAAACGATGAATCATACACTGAAAACAGAGCTGCTTTCAAAAGAGGGTAAAACCTACAAGCATACGCGTCAGGCTGTACTCCCTTTTATTACACGTGAACCAGAACGGGTTAAATTCACGAATGATTTTAGTCGGATAACTGCCGAGTTTATCCGCTTAATTCTGCGTATTAGCACACCAGATGAAACTAAAATGGAAGAAATTATTGCAGGAACCTTAGCTAAAATTACATTTGGAACCGCAGCAGATAAAGAAAACGTAAAAATGTATTTGAAAACAGCGTTAAATCAGCAAAATAAAACAGGTGATCTAACAAACATTACGAATATACCATTATCTACTGATAATACAAAAAAAGGTGAAAAAGAAATTGCTCATTTTTTATATGATGTCTTTGTTAGAAGTCACCGCACCGAGTTAGATGAGCTACTATTACAGCTAGAGGATGCCAAAAATATTTTTTCTAACTTAGTCGGTACTGTATCAAAAGAACAAGAAAAAAAACACCACTGAAATTAAAGCTAAATATAAAGTGTTTTCAGAAACGTTTACGGCAACTTTTATGCAGGACTTTAAAGCGATTTTAGCCAAACAGTCTGATTTACTAGCCAACCTTAATGCTCTTTTGAGCCACTATTATTTTGTTGCTACCACACAACTAATCCTTAGTTTGGATAAAAAAGCGGCATTTAATCCGCATCAGTTTACAAAAGTTGTTTATCTTTTAACAACCGAAAAGGCGAGTCAATCACGTGATAGCTACTTGTTTGGAATGAAAGATATTTCAAAAAAACTAAAGTATACCATCACGCATGATCATATTTTATACATTTTAAATACAAATAATTTTTCAACACTGTCAGAAACGCAAACGTACTGGGATTATCTCGATTTCAAAAACTACTTTAAAGACCAAGGACCTCAAGTAGAAGCGGAGTTTGTTGTTTCGGTGATGGCGTGGTTACGTGATTATTACTGTGTCAAAAACAAAATAGCGTATACCGCAGCACATGCCAATGTCGAAACGTTCAGTGAATGTATCGCTTATATGCATGATATGATTCAGTATAGTTGGTCAACAGACCCAACAAATCGAACTAAACCCGATGCGGTACACTCACGTTATCCCAAAAACTATACGGATTTTCAAAAAGCGTTTTTCCGTAAAAATGCGGGCTCTCTAGGTCAGTTAATTGCTCTCCCACAAAATTATTTGTTGTTATTGACAGGTTTAAGTGTGGGTGAAGAACCGCTACTTGTTTCTGATTTATGGCTTGAACTCGAAAAACGAGGCGTTTGGCTCGATTACCAATCGAAAAATGAAGTTGTTAATTTGTTAACGAAATTAAATTATATCGATAAAAAAAGTGATAGTGGGGATGCGCAATATGTTAAACGAATATTATAATTATATTTTAAAGGTTTTTAAAGAGATGTTTGATAAACCGATGTTTGGCGGACGCTACTTTCTTGATTTTCCGAATGAACCGACGGCAAAAAAAACATTTTGAAATGCTTGTGAATAGCGATGAGTTTGAAGTTTTTCGCTATGTTAATCCACATTCAAACAGTGTGTATGAGACAATTTCACTTAACCAAAACCAAAATAAAGTCTTATTTGTAGTTGAAGATGCGGCACAGGTAACGGTTGATTTTTTAGTCACCTTGCGTAATGAAGTGAGTAGTCAACAAGGTGCGTTTAAGAATACCAGCATCGTTTTTCTAACTTATAGTGATTTAGATAGTATTAAAGGCGGTAGTATCGATTTAACAGCAAAAGGTGGCGCCTTTAACATTGATTTACTTATCATGGAAGTTAAGAAGTTGATGACCTATTCACATTTATCAGATATTGATAAAACTTATTTAGAAGCTTATATTAACCAAAGTAATGTTTCTGAGTATAATAAACTTACTAACTTTTTGGAACTTGAAGATGTGATTGCGCTTGTTTATAAGTCCGCTTTGGATCAAGCTGACTATCGGCTAATGGGTTATTTTAAAGACAGTCAAATGGAAAAATTAGTGACTGAAAAGGAAACAGCACCCTCATCGAAAAAACGGAAAATGCAAAAAGAAATTGAACTGCGTTTGCAAGCGAATAAAGAGACTTTTAATGCTGTGAGAGGGGCTAAAGAATTTGGTAACCCTGAAGAAAAATTAGAAGAGGATTACACAAAAGAAGGCAAAAATAAATTGATGTCGGAACAGTGGGCCGATGAAGATTATAAAGATATCGAACGCTACCGTGACAAGGCTGCTGCTAGTAAGAAAATCGATATGTATAGCGATAATGTGCAACTAGAACCAGCTGCGCTTAAAGCGGATGTTTGGATGAAAGTTAATGGGTTAACAACCGTTGGAAAACGTACGTTAAATATCATCGTCTTTAACACGGGTAACTATGAAAAAATGAAAATTAAAGTGCCGTTTAGTACCCCTCTTAAAAATGAATTTTTAAGCTCACGAGGCAAGCAAATCGCAGTTGAAGCAAGTGGTAAGTCAATTGCCATCGAATTAAAGCGATTGAGCGAGGACAAAGCCTTCGATAAGGTTATATATAATACTAAAACTGGCAATAACTCGTTCACAATTAATGTCTTATTTATTGATTGGCAGGCAGACTTTTTAAAACGCTATAAAACACATTTTAAATTAAGTACTAAAGGGGCATTAGTTATCGAAGGTGATATTGCACGCAAACTTACATTCGGTGATGGCGAAAATAACTATCGCTATAACGATGAAAGTGATGATGCAGCCATCGATTTAGCAGAGGGTGGGGATGTCTTGTTTGAATCCGATGCCTTTGATAATTTAGGGAAGGTAAGCCTGCATTTAGTGCATAATAATGTCGTTTTACAGTTAAATATTAAAGATCGTTCAAGCAAAATTATACCTATAAACGAAAATGATATTTGGCAACGTAAACGGATAGCCCAGGCGAGCTATGAAACAAATGAAGACTTCAGTAAAGTGTCACTCAATAATATGACCTATACAACAGCTAGTGATATTCGAACGTTCTTGCAGTACGAAAAAGAAATCCGTGATCAACAGTATTGCTGTGCAGCGATTAATGAAATCGGTCTATCCGAGATTAAGCTCAACTTGAATGACGCCTTAGTTGCAAGTTATCGAGCATTATTATCCTATTATGTTGCGCACGATACAGTGCCATCTTTGGCTCATCTTACTGATGAACTACGTGAAAAAATGATTGTCTATGTAACCTGTTATTTTGAACAATTGAACAAGATTGAACAAAATGAAATTATGACAGACCAAGAAAAACAACTCGTCTATTTAGGCATGGTAAAAGGGCATAACGCGGTTTATTTAACGCCCTATTCGCCAGTCGTGATGGCATATAATTTACAAGTCGAAGCAATTGTGAAAACCGAAAAAATCGATTCAAAATTATTGCAGCGCTTAAATGCAGGTTACCTGTTACCTTACTTAGAAATCGATAACCAAGTCTTTCGTCCCAACGGTCATGAGACCTTAAAAGATTGGCAAAAATTCGTTCCCAATATGGCCTTTTCAATCGGTGAAGTGAATACTTACTTAGCTGGCTTAGTCGAAGAAAAAATCAAACAGTTTTCGGCTTACTATCCTTATTTATTCAATTATTCGAATAAAACCTCGTTCATTATTAATGTGGTCGACATTATTGACGACAAAGAGCTTTTACGGGGCATCATTAAATACATGAAAAAAAACATCGCTAAACAAGGCTTAGATAACTTAAAAGACATACGTTTGAATTTATACAGTGCAGATGTCAATACGCCAAGCGCCTTTGATGCCTTTAGCAACGCAGAAACAATCGCTGAGGCGTTTGAAATTGTGGATATTGACTATAAAATCATCAACAAAACAATTGATGAAATTGACGTGTTTGAGGCGATTCAAGCAGCAATTAGTTATACTAAAAAACCAATTGATGGCACGATTGATTATGCTCATTTGACCTTCTTTAAAATGAAATCAGTCGGAACATTGTCGTTGTTCGAAGCGGATAAACTACCTGATAGTTTAAGCTTTAAAGGACTTGTAAGTGAGATTAGTTACTTAAATCTTAACGATACGGATTACCGTTCGGGTTATGGTCAATCACAAGTGAGTGATAACCAAAAGTTTGAGCGTTTTATTAATCGAATGAATAACTATGTCGCTAATTTACATGACAATGGTGACTCAATTTATCAAGACAATGTCGTCTTATCCGAAAAAATTGCGGTATCGGGTCATACTAAATTGAAAAAATTATACGATGCATCGAACTGGGTGACCTTTGTTGAACCTTTGGCAGACATCGATTACTTCCAACGCCAATCCGAAAACCTCGTTGTTGTGCATTATAGCGATCAATTGAGCTCAACCAATCATTATGATGCCATCACTGTGACTGATAAATCGCAACAATATGAACGGGTGCTGGAATCATTTTTAAATAACCGTAATATTCGTGTCGGAAGTCCCGAAATACGCCAAACCATTCAAATGTTCAATACGTTCAATGGTGAATGGTTATTGCGTGTCATCCAAGATAAAGGACATGACGCCCGCGAAAAAATGAGTATTATTTCAGCCATCAAACATAGTTTGGTCGAATTGACGAAAAAACACCCGGATATTATATGGGTACCTATCTCAATGGAAGAAATTATCCGTATTAGTGGAGCAGCTGGATTGAAACAAACAGACTCGCCATTTGCTAAATTCTCGAGTGCCTATAAAGGAGCCGTTTCGGATGATTTACTATTAATGGGGCTGGAGCAAGGCAAGTGCTTAAAAATGCATCTGCTACCAGTCGAAGTGAAAGTCGGTCAAAACAGTAAAAGTGTGATCAAAAAGGCCGGTCAACAAATACAATCCTTAAGTAACCGTCTGAAAGAAGCCTTGACAAGTGAAGAAAAACCATTCCAATCACAGTATTTACGTTTATTCTTTATGCAACTTTTTTATAATAATATGAAAAAAATGCAGGCCAATAACATTTGGCCAGAACAACTTAGCCGCTACTCAATCAATGAAACAGACAAACACCGTCTAATGAATGATGACTTTACGCCTGTGTTTGATGAAATTTTAGAAGGTATGATTATTTCGTATCAAAAAGATAATCAGTTTGAAGGATTAGTGATGCATGAGAATAATACAATTATGGAATTAAACTACAGTGAACAAACAGGATACAATACAATAGCCCAACCGATTGAAGACGTATGGAACGGTGTCAAAGTGAAACAATATAAAACGATTCATACCGGTAAAATATCCGCTTTAATGGATAAACATAAGGGCAATCAGTTGAGTGATGCCAATGCAGGTGAAAATAAATTATTAAATAACTCGCAATCAGATGTGAAACAAGTCTACAATCAAGCAGTGGAAGCAGTGGAAGCAGTGGAAGCAGTGGAAGCAGTGGAAGTTAGTGATGTAGTCCAACCCGTACATGCGACTACGAACACTGATATATTACTCGGACACAGCTCGCGAATGACTCCAATCAAATGGGCCTATTGGAATAAAAGTTTAAACAATCGTCATTTGTTAATTGGTGGTAAGTCAGGTACTGGTAAAACGTACTTTATCCAAAGTTTACTTAAACAAATGACGCAATCACAGCTATCAACCTTAGTGGTCGATTATTCAAACAGTTTTTCGATGACACAGCTAGATGCACGTTTTGTAGCGAGTACAAATGGGAAAATCGTTGAAATTATTGTCAAAACGAACAAATTACCGATTAATCCGTTTAAAAAAGGCAATCACAGTGAGTTTGATGTGGCCTTACGGATTGGACATACGCTATCAGCAATCTATTCGACAATGGGAGACCAACAAGTCAGTGCGATTATTAAAGCGATTATGTCAGCCTTCAAAACCTATGGGGACGATATTACCTTCGCCAATGTTTTCGCTAAATTAGAAGATATGGATACGACTGTATCAAAATCAGTCTGCGACAAACTTATTCGTTTGCAATATGACGATCCTTTCACATATGATGCGACTCATTCTTGGGACGACGTCTTTGATAAGACAGGTAAATTAACAGTGATTCAATTGGACGGTTTCGATATCGAAACGAAGCAAATGCTTACCGAGTTTATCTTATGGGACATTTGGAACTATTCACAAACCAATACGGCGACATTACCATTACCTGTTGTACTTGATGAAGCGCAAAATCTTGATTTTTCTAATAAAGGTCCAGTTGAAAAAATCTTGCGTGAAGGTCGTAAATTTGGTTGGTCTGTGTTATTGGCAACGCAATCGTTTAGTAACTTTAAGAAAGCTGAACTCGCTGTGCTCGATAATGTTGCAACTAAAGCCTACTTCCAGCCAGCCGATTCCGAGTTTACGATGATTACGAAAATGATTGCAAGTAAAGAGACAATGGAACAAACAGATGAGATGTTGCGCCGCCTCCAAAAAGGAAACTGTGTAGTCAGTGGTCAGTTCCCTATAGATAGTGGGGAATTGAGCGTAACGACACAAATTCAAATTAAAGTCCCACCGATTGAATAAGACATAATGGAAACCGAACTTCGGGTAGAAGTTCGGTTTTTTGCCATAATATCCTTAAATCCTAGCAATACCGTTGCCACACAGGCAGTCATGAAGTATAAGGATAAGTCGATTAAATAATGCAGAAGGGTATCGCCGACAAAGGCGGGGATGGTCGTTATCCCACCAAATACAAAGGCATGTGAGATACCACCTGTGGCACCAGTATAAAATATTAGTGCCGAATTCACAAATGTGCGCATTTTCATAATTTTGAATTGAATACTAAGGTCAAGAGGGACTTGAGGTTATTATTTGTCGTACACAGACGTTCGCGATAGGTACCCTCTTATTTTTTACGCAACGCAAGCACTAAAAACAGCATGCTAAAGGTCGCCAATCCGATTGATGTGACAATCACTGTTAGCAGTTGCTGTTCAAAATAAGCATCTGCTGTTTGCATCATTTTCGGGCTGAAAAAGATTGCAACAGCGCATAAAAAGGATAGGGTGAGGCATGTTTTTTTTCATTTGTCACCTCCTATGTCTGTCATCAGATTACCAAAAGTCATCACAATTGACTATTGAACCTCTCATGACTGAAGTCACGAGATTCTTAGGAACAGAGCATACTTGCAAGTGTATTTCTTTACTCACAGAGGTTTCTCTTATTTACTAAGCTACTCCCGCAGTCCCTGCGGTTCTATATTTTATCTAAGCTAACACTTGTAATCTTAGACCTTCGGTCAATATGTTTTTACTCGCATTGATATCTCTATCATGATTAGAATTACACTTACTACAAGTCCATTCACGAATGTGTAAGCCTTTTTTTTTCATCATTATTTCCACATTCAGAACAAATTTGACTTGATGGAAACCATTTATCAATCTTAACTATTTCTTTTCCATACCAGTCAGATTTGTATTGTAATTTAGATACAAACTCAGACCAAGACACATCAGAAATACTTTTAGATAATTTGTGACTTTTCAACATACCTTTAACATTTAAGTTTTCAATACAAATAATATCGTGGTTATTGATAATATCTGTACTCAACTTATTGAGAAAATCAGTACGTTGATTCATTACTTTTTCATGAAGTCTTGCGACTTTACATTTTTGTTTTTGATAGTTACTGGCTTCAAATAGTTGAATACCATTCTTCTTAGCCATTAATGCACGTCTTGATAACTTACGCTGTTCACGTTTGAGTTTCTTATCCATTTTAGAGGTAAACCTATTATTATTAATTTTTTGTCCATCCGAAAGGATAGCAAAATCAGTAATACCTAGATCAATACCTATTGAAGAATTTACTTTAGGTAGTTCATAGATTTCTTCTTCACATAGCAATGAAACAAAGTATTTACCACTTGGTCTACGTGAAATAGTAGCATTGATAATACGTCCTCTAAGCACTTTACTTTGTGAAAACTTAATGAGTCCCAATTTAGGCAACTTCAATTTCTTATTAACAATAGCAATATTATTATTTGTAAATTGAGTAGTATAGCTTTGAACTGGGTTCTTTTTACTCTTGAATTTAGGTCTAGCATTTTGCTTCTTAAAGAAACGAGAATAAGAATCTGCCAAATGCTTTAAAGAGGATTGAATAGCAATGCTATCCACTTCTTTCAACCATACTGTTTCTTCTTCTTTTTTCATCTTAGGAAGCATCGCAGAACAAGCGTTATATGTTAAACCTTTTCCAGTTTGAGTATATGTTTCATTCCATAAGCCCAGAAAATGATTATAGATGAAACGAGAGCAACCAATTGTTTTAGCAATAAGTATCTCTTGTTCTACATTGGGATAGATTCTAAACTTGTAGGCTTTGTGGCGTAGCATTGCATTCACCTCATTTCTTTTTTTTGACGTTGAATATATAGTTTAATCTGTTCTTCTGTATTTTCAATAACTGTGGCTACGAAGTAGCTAGGATTCCATAAGTGACCGCCCCATAATTGTGTTTTCAAGTCAGGATGTTTCTTAAATAGAAAACGAGCAGAGACGCCTTTCAAAGCTTTGACAATATTTGGGATGTAATGTTGTGGTCTACATTCAATTAGTAAATGAATATGGTCTTTATCTGACTCCATTTCTGTGATTGAAAACTCATTATCATATGCAATTTGTAACAAAATATGTTTCAAATCATCTTCTACTTTTCCACAGAGTATAGATCGTCGATATTTAACGCACCATACAAGATGGTACTGTATAGCATAGACATAACCACGTCCATAATGTACTTCTGACATAGGTTAATCACCTCATGAAAATTATAACCTATGTACAGATAGAGATGCTGTTAAAACAATATTTACATATTAGAATATAATAATATATGTCGGTTGATTGACACAGTAAAATACTGTGCCTCAACCGAAGCCGATTCATCTACACGACTAAAGTCGCGAGTGTTCTCCGCTAGTTAATAAAATAGCCCACCTATGTCTCTGGTTGACACGAGTGGGCGCATTCATTATTTCTTAAGTTTCAATCGTTTTTGATACGTCCGTTCTGTCATCGGCATGAATTTACCCGCAAAGGCATATTTATCACGATTTTTAATATAGAGCCACCCGAACACTGAGAAGACGAACGCGCCGACAAAGTTGACGAGTAGGTCCTTCATTGTATCGATAAGGCCTATATCTAAATATCCACCAGCAATGACTGTCTGGCTTAAGTTGTTCATATCGGTCCCTGAATAGATTTGGGTGTACTGAATATTATCAACCACCACGGGAATGTTTTGGCCATTCGGTTCTAAGGTGACGGTTGCAATCGACTGGACGATGCGATCCTTTTGCATATCCATTGCCATAAAAGTATCGACACCGTATTCGAAAAACTCCCAAAGCACGCCGATTGTCATCGAAAAACAAAAGGCTACGAGGGCAACAGACAGTGGTGATAAATTGATTTTAACGCTGTCGTGCCGGTTTAAAATATCGACAAGTGAGAAGCCAATCGCGGCACATAAAAAGCCATTAAGTGTATGCAACATCGTGTCCCAATGGGTAAATGTGCCATAAAAATTATGAATTTCACCAAGTATTTCAGACGAAAAAATAAACAATAAGATGACAATTTGCATCGCCTTTGGTATATGTATTTTTAATTGACGTTCAACAATGGTCGGTAGCGTAAACAGCATTAGCGTTAAGGCACAGAGAAAAACATTATGCCAATTACCGATAAAGATTTGTCGAATCAAGGTCACGGTCACTAAAATGTTCAAAATGAGCGGTATTGTCAACGCATGATGCGTGACTCTTTTAAAGCGAGTTTGTTTCAAAATATCATCTCCTTAGTCTTATCCCAACTTTCAGTATAACATTTTTGCGTACTGGAAAGCAGTTGTTTTCTGAAAATAAAAGTTGGAATGATAGTTCTTTCATTTTCTTACACTTTCATCCTTAACTATTTATAAAGTAAGAAAAACGGTAATTCCTTTGACAAATGACAATAGAAAAAGTTATGGTGAAAATGGAGGTGGGTGTATGTCAATCGCATGGGCATCGACACAGGTTTACACTACACTAATGACTATCTCTGCTGGTTGCGGGTTACTGCTCATTGTACAAGTGATGCAACAATTGGCAGCGGGTACGTTACGAAATCTTGAGGGCTGGTCTTTGGCGTTTTTTTGTACCAGGCCTACTCTTAGTTATTACTGGTCTACACATGACGTTAACATGGCCGTTAGCAAAGATTGGTTATGCTTATGCTGCTATTATTTTCGGCGAGCCGTCACTCGTATTTGGCATACTGCTGTTAGTGCTCAGTTGGCATTTGTGGCGCACACGATTACTGCGACCAACGACTTACAAAATTGCTCTCATTGCAAAAATGCTACCGCAGCGTTTGTTTATTGTCAGTCTGGGCGGTGTGTTACTTGCCATCGCAGTTGCTGGGGTCACATACCGCTTATTTGCCGCGTCTGCAGCAGAACCGTTGATGAGTCTCTTTGCTAACTACTCTTGGATTGAATCTTGGTTCATCTCGTTGCTTTATGCCGGTATCAGCGTGTTTGCCTTGCTGTTGCCAATTTGTCTCAATGAGCAATTAGAGGGTCAGTTAACCACACAGGTCATCAAGTTAGCCAAGGTAATTGGCGTTATCATTGTTTTATTTGGCATCATGAATTATTTCACACACATTGGGTCAATCGTTCATACACAGTAGACCCCTTGCCCAGGTGGTCGACACAGCACTCAGCTCTACCGTAAGACCAACAATCAGGTTAATACGATATTGAGGGGGGAATTTTGTGGAAACAGGACGTAGCTTTAAATGGTTAGTGGTAGTAACGTTGTTCATTTCATTAGTGATGGCACCATTCAGTGCACCGGTCAAAGCCGAGACGCGTGAAGAGCCAGCGACGAGTGAACAGCAGCCAACGAGTAATGATGAGGTGATTGAGGAAGAAGCGGCGCCCGAAAGCGTGGGTGAAGAGCCAGCACAGCCTCATGAACCAGTCATCGAAGCGAGTGAATCTGAGCCAGCGCCAGTGGATATCATTGAAGAGCCCGAGGTAACGGAGTCAACCATAGAAGCAAGTGTTGCAAATGAACAACCACAGGTCAGTCAACCAGACCAAGCAGTGAAACAAACGAGTGCAGAAGCGGTCGGTAAAATTACCGTGCAATATAAAGAGAGTGGCAGTGGCAAAGTGTTAGAGGCGGACAAAGTCATTGCTGATGAGAATGCTAAAATCGGCGATCCATTTTCAGTAACCGCCGCTGCAATTGCCAACTATCTAGCCAAAGAGGTTGAAGTCGATGGCGTGAAACAAGACGGTTTGGCAGTAACAGGAAAATATACAGCGACAGCACAGACGATTGTTTATTATTATGTCGCTAACCAAACAGCCATTTTCGTAAAGGATATCACCTTGCATACCGGTGATAAATGGGAGGCAGCTGACAGTTTTGTCTCTGCTATTAATGAAGAAGGCAACGCATTAACGCTTGCCGATTTAACAGTCACTGGCTATGTGTCGACCGATAAAGCCGGCAGCTATAAAGTGACCTATCACTATGGTGGCATTGAAGCAATTGCAACCATTACCGTTGTTCAAAGTCAGGCATTAATCGATGCTAAAAACAGCGTCCTTTATATTGGAGATAAATGGGAACCGGCCGATAATTTTATTGGTGCAACCGATAAGGATGGCAAAGTGATTCCATTCGAACAAATCTCAATTGAAGGCACTGTTGATACGACGAAAGCGGGAGAATATAGCATAAAATATATCACAGCTGATAATGTGAGCATTACAATTACTGTTACTGTCAAAGCTGATGAATCTGTCTTTGAATTAAAAGACAGCACGCTCTACTTGGGCGATAAGTGGCAGGCAGAGGATAACTTTGTGAAGGCGTTTGATAAGGATGGTAAAGAGATTGCCTTCGCAAGCATTAAAGTTGAAGGAACCGTCGATACAGCCAAAGAAGGAAGCTACCAAGTAACCTACACGGCGCCTGACGGTCAAACGGCAACGATTACGGTCACAGTGGTCGTTAACCAAGCCACGCTCGTTGTCAAAGATAGTAGCCTTTACGTGGGTGATAAGTGGGAAGCAGCTGATAACTTTGTGTCGGCTACCGATAAAGATGGCAATGTAATTGCTTTTGAAAAAGTGACGGTGACAGGTGAAGTTGACCTCACCAAAGAAGGGCTCTACAAAGTAACCTACGCGACAGCAACTGGTGAAACAGCGATTGCATCCATCACTGTCATTGCTAACAAAGCTAGTATCGAAGCAAATAATAGCATCGTCTATGTCGGCGATAAATGGCAGGCAGAAGATAATTTTGTATCGGCAACGAATAAAGAGGGTGAAGCAATTACGTGGCCACATATATCAGTGCAAGGGACAGTCGACACGACCAAGGTTGGTGACTACCCAATCACGTATATTACACCTGATGGCATTAAGTTGACGATTATTGTCACTGTCAAAGTCGATGCGTTTAAATTTGAGGTAAAAGACAGTGTTATTTATACGGGTGATGTGTGGTTGCCGGTAGATAACATTGTAACTGCCCTCGATAAAGAGGGTGAAGTCATTCCGATGACAGACATTAAAGTAGATGGGACGGTTAACTCACTTGAAAAAGGGGTATATACGGTTACGTATACGATTGGTGAATTGAGCGAAACAGCTACAATTACCGTTAAAAAGAACCGGTCGTCATTGAATGTGCAAAATACCTTCTTATTTGTCGGTGATGAGTGGGATTTAGCTGATAACTTTGTATCAGCTACCGCTAAAGACGGCAGTGTCTTAACGTTGGATCAAATCGATGTGGAAGGCAGTGTCGACACGACGAAGATCGGCTCAAATAAACTGATCTTCACCTCGCCAGCGGGCTTAACTCGGACGGTGTTTGTGACCGTGTTTGCCAGCGGTGAAGTGAATCTAGCATCATTAGAGGCACACGATAGCACGCTTGTTGTTGGTGATGAATGGCAGGCTATGGATAACTTTGATTACGCGACTGACAGCGAGGGCAAAGCAATTGCCTTTGCAGACATTAACGTAAGTGGGGCAGTGGATTCAGCGGTAGTCGGTGCGTATCCAATCACATATGAGAGCCCAACCGGACTGCAAAAAACAATTACTGTCACTGTGATAGAAGAAGCGGGCGAATCAGAGCCACAACCAGAGCCAGGACCAACACCGACACCACCGAAAGGACCAAATGGCGGCCAGAACAAGCCGAGCGATAGCAAGAAGAAATTACCGAAAACAGGTGATGCAGCATCAACTGCGCCACTTGCAATGGGGATGTTTGCGACAGCACTGGCATTGTATGTAGTGTCACGTCGGAAAAAAAGTTAAGCACCACAGTAAACAACCAGTAAGATAAGGTAACTATAGCGACACGCTCGAACCAGTCACTTAGCCGTGGCTGGTTTTTTTCTGCAGAGGCTTCTTTTTTTTTGTCAAATCCACGTCGTTCTAAGGAAAAAACATAAAAGACAGTTTGATCAAGCAGATGTTATTCTTACGTTAAGTTGTTAAGAGGACGACAAACCTTTTTAATAACCAACAAAAAATAAGAGGAAGAAGGCGTAATGAATGAAAAAAGGTTTACAAGCATGTGCAGCCGCAGTTTTAGTAGGAACAATGGTAGTTGGAGCAGGAACATCAGTTTTTGCCTACGAAGGGCAAGATGTTGTTGGTGAGAACGCCGCATCGATTCAAACAAAAGGATTACTCGGTAACAGTGATAACACGGATCCAGGTGAAACGTTACCAGAGGGAAGCGATAAGTGGATTAATGTTACCCTACCGACTGCCGTAGTTTTCAACTCTGATGAAACAACTGACAACAAAACAATCACGTCACCTTCGAACTACCAAGTAATGAACAACTCAGGTCGTGGCGTTAAAGTATCACTCACATCATTTGATACAACTTCAGGCCATGAAGCGTTAACTAAATTAACTTTAGCACCAGCGGGTAACGGTCAACAAATTCCAGCAGTTGATTTAATTGGGGGAGAAGAACCAACCAACGTGACATTAGCTGACTTAGCAGCTGCACAAGGTGATACAAAAGATTACTTCAACTTCAAATTCACTGGTGATGTTGATACGTCACTCTTACCGACAATTGATGCCGAGCAACAAAGTCAAAAAGTCGAGTATAACATGGTCTTGAAATTCCAGTCGCTTGATTTAAACGGTAACACAGTGCCGCAGTCATAGGCCGACAAAGCAGAGAAAGGAGCTAAGCCATGAAAATTTGGAAACGAGTGCTGCTTTTATTACTCGTAGGCTATGCTTTCTCACCGATATGTTCAGTCGCGGCGAGTCAAACATCGGCCAATCAAACGGTGCAAATTAGTGGCGTGATTGGCTCACCAGCTAAAGCGCCCCCACAGCTTGCTGGTCATCAGGGAACGCCACAAAAAACCGATGAGTTGACCGTGCATACGACCATCAAACCAACCGGCACACTTCCAAAAACCGGGCTTGTTTACTCATTATATGTCTTTCTCAGTGGCTTCATTGTTGTAGCAAGCGCACTTGTGTGGTTGGTAGTGAAAGAACGACAAACATTTGGTGAAACACAGTGTTAAAGCCATGCGTTAATTAGACTCATACAACGTGTAAGTCCATAGCACACACCTATGGGCTTACATCCTTTTGATTATAACGAAGACAAACAAAACAATGAATGAAACCACTAAAGAAGGAGCTAATAATGACTGAACTAATCGATGAACAGGTACGCAACCGTAAAAAACGATTGAAAATAGTGAGCATTATCGGACTTGTTTTACTAATCGCCGTGAGCATTACAATGTATCAATTATTAAAGGATGCCGACAATGTCGAAATAATTGCCGGTGATTTTTTACCCGCTAATAAAGATGCTACGAAAGCGCAAAAAAAGGCCGCAGCCTCGGCAAAGGTTGATGCATCGAATTTCACCTTAAGCATTTACCCCGAAGCGGTTTATTCTGAAGGATCGGCGAAAGCAGGTTCGTTACAAATCCGCAACGATGCCAGCAATGCCTATCCCATCAATGTGAAAATTCGCCTCGATGCGAGTGGATTAGTCGTTTATGAGTCTGGAGCGATTCAGCCGGGCTATGAAGTGAAAAACGTACCGCTCGATGAGAAAGTAACGAAAGGTGAATACGAGGCGACAGCCGAAGTCGATATTTTCGACCCGAAAACGAAGGAAAAGCAGGGAAGTGCCCAAGCAGGTGTCAGTTTGAGTATTAAAAAATAAGCAGAGGGAGGGAATTCAATGAAAAAGTGGCCGATTGTGACACTAGCTGTTCTTATTATTAACAGTAGCTTACCGCTTTTAGCTGTCGAAACTGCAACAGCTCGTTCAATCGCAACGAATGGGACAACCGAGGCGGTCAGTTCCTTAGTTACAGATTTATCAGCAATCGAAGAAACAACCACAAAACGACTTGAAAGTGATATGGCATCTAGCAATCGACCAGATTCGCAGCAGCTTGCTGATACGACCGAAACAGCATCGTCGCTTGACAGTACGACTGAGTCTAGTACTAGCAGTGAAACAACCACTGCGAGTGAGTCGAGTGAAAACGAGGCAACACGACCGCAAACCGTTTCTGCTAAACCGGACATAAATGCAGCTGAAACGAATGAAGAAGCACCATTCGTTGCTAGAACAATACCGACAGCTGAAAAAAACCCAAAGGAGGGGTCATATGCTAATGGCAATTGGGGCGGATACGGTAGTGGTGGTACGAGGTTCACTTACTACTTTGATACAAGGGAACTCGTTATCGATGCCGGTTATGTTCCGAGCATGCATCCTCAAGCAGTGCCATGGTTGGGTCACCATGATGTTAAAAAAATCACCTTTAACGGACCGTTGACGTATGATAAAACGAGTATTTTAAATCGTTTACTAACAGGTTTTTTTAAGGATTTGCAAGATGTCACTACAATTAATGGGCTACAGTACTTTGATATGTCAAATGTGACAGCGATGAATGAAATGTTCAAAAACTGCTATCATCTCAAAAAATTAGATTTATCCTCATGGGATACGCAAAATGTTAGCTTTTTTAATGATATGTTCAACGGTTGCTTGGAGCTAGCGGACCTTCAAATTGCCAACTTTGATATTTCATTAGGGAGTCAATTTCAAAACATGTTCAATCACTGTGACCTGTTGACTGATCTTGACATCTCAAACTGGAAGGGTGTTTTTCCGAAGACGATTTTTGTTGATAAGATGTTTTCGAGTCTCAAAAATTTAAACAGTATTAGCCTTCCGAGTGGCGAGCAATTGGAAATCA
This sequence comes from Brochothrix campestris FSL F6-1037, assembly GCF_000525915.1. Lineage (GTDB taxonomy): Bacteria > Bacillota > Bacilli > Lactobacillales > Listeriaceae > Brochothrix > Brochothrix campestris. Next base: position 33,805 of record NZ_AODH01000028.1, read on the forward strand.
ATGCCGATTTACCGTTTATTGCTCCGAATGAAGTATACACGGGTAAATATTCGAGTACTGCTAAGCCAACTTTAGTCTATTCAAGAACTCAGTTGTTAGGAAGTCACACGCGCGAGGCCGGTGTGTATGTTGCTAATAAACAATTATATGGTGTGAGAGTCACTTATACGGATGAAAATGACCATAGTATTCGTTCGAGTCAAACAATACTCGGTTATTATCACGATCCGTATGACGCAACAACACCTGAGTATCAGTTAACGCTACCGGGCTATACGTTGGTGGGTATTCCTAAGAACACGACAGGGATACTTGATAATAGTGTCAAATCAGTCGATTATATTTATCGCAAATTCGTTACACCTGTGGTCGAAACAAACGACAGTGTGATGTATGCAGGACAAACGTATGATGCCAAGGTTAACTTCGTTAAAGGCACCGATCATCTCGGTAACGCATTAGCATGGAATAACCCGGGGCTCACCGTGGGCGGCGATACCGTTGATACACAAACACCAGGTGTCTATCATAAAACCCTGACCTATAAATTTGAGAAGGCTGAAACGGTCACGTCATCTTATACCGTCACCGTTAAAGCCGATCAAACAGCAGCCAACTTACAAGACGTTAAACTGTATGTCGATGATAAATTCGATGCCAATGCTCCACTAAAAAAAAGTGGTCGATCAAGATGGTCAAGCGATTAACGCACAAGACGTCTATAAATATTTTATTGATGGTGTTGAAACAAAAAAATTAAACACCAATAAACCGGGGGAACATACTGTGCGTGTTCAATTAAAAAAAGCGAATGGTGCGATTATCGATAGTGCGAAACCAGATGCGGTTGTGCGTGTCCACGAAGATAAAACGAGCATCGTAGCAAAAAAAAGTAACGTTATATGTGGGAGATAACTATGATCCAGCCGATGGTTTTGTGAGTGCCACCAATGCCGATGGTGAATCGCTCCCATTTAGTAGTGAGATGAGTTGGGTTGCTAATAACGCAATGATTGATACATCTGTTGCAGGTGATTATGTTGTTATTTATGGTTTACCTAATCACAATGGAGATATCGTTAAAACAATAACTGAAGTCATTGTTAAAGACCCAGCCGATGAGATTGATGTGACGATTCCGACGGCGATGTTGTTTGCTAACACCGAAAATAATGGTGTCGCTAAGCAAATCGAATCACGTGACTATCAAATTACAAATAATTCCTTCGAAAAAGGCGTCAATGTCGAACTCGCCGCCTTCAACTTCGAAGAAACGAACGGACTTAGCTTCTTGAAAACTGATGACGAAGACCCGATGGCAGAGAGTAACAGCCTGCGGTTGAATTTAAAGGCTGAAGGTAGCGCGGTCATTCAATCCTTAAATGAAACAACTAAGAACGTTTCGATTGGAACAATCAAGCCGGAAGAAACACTCACAATTGCATTTGACGGCGACTATTTTGGTTCAACCCAAGAAGGCGTCAAAACAACCATCAGCCAAGAAATGGTACTGAAATTCAATTTGATTAGAGAATAAAAGTGAAATCAGCGCGTTCAATTTCGAAGATATTGGAAGTGAAAAGGTCATCGACTATTTTCCGTCGATACTTTTCCACTGAAATATCACAGAAATTAGCTGATTGAACTGGAAAAATAAAAGTGAAATCAACCTGCTGGAACTGTATAAGTCAGACCTACTAAAGCCATGTTTTGCATCTCTTTTAGAGTCACACATTAGCTGTGGCTTTTTTTTGCGGGCAAGCACTTTTATTTTAGTTAATTAACAACCATGAGCGCGAAAAAATGAAAAAGATATCGACAAGAAGACATGTTAAATTAAACTTAAGTTATTAATAAGTGTCACATCAACTTTTAATAATCATTCAATAGAACAAATGGGGTGATTAACGCATACGATCGATTTCGATGACAGCAATTAAAGAGTAAACACACTAAGTTTGCGTTTTAGCAGTCGTCCTAGTTAAGCAAACGGTGTAAAACAACAGATGATAACCTAGTTAAGGCACTGTCTCACAACATCATAATGAAACGGACATCAAAAGATGACTAAAAAAGGAGAATAGCAGAATGAAAAAGTGGACAATTGTGACACTAATAACACTTATAATCAACCTCAGTTTACCACTGTTTTCTGTTATGACGACCATAACAGAAGCGGCAGAAAGGACAACAATAAATGATACGGAGACAACCGTGAGCCCATTTGTGACTGAAGTCAATCAAACGGAGGCAACGTCTGCCACTATGATTGAAGAAAGTCAAAGGGCAGCGTCAGCCCCCGATACAACTACGAGTGACCCAACGATAACAGAAAACGCACCGAGTGAGAGTCGCACCAGTGAATCAACTCAGGCGCTAAACGAGCCAACCGAAACGTTAGAAACAATAACTGAACCTAGTAGTGAAGCTTCAACCTCGACTGAGGTGAAAACAGAAGTCGGCGAGGATGGCAAAACGAGGAGTTACACGGAAGGCTATTGGGGTTACACAACCTACCGTTATTATATCGAGACGCAAGAGATCGAAGTCTTTGGTGGAAGTGTTCTTTATATCTTTGCCAACCAAACGCCTTGGTTCAAACATAAAGATGTTAAAAAAATCACGATTAGAGGCCCAATCCATTATGATACATCGTATGACAAAAACTTGTATTTAAATGACTTATTTGCAGGTTTAACGCAGCTAACTGCGATTGAGGGACTCGAATACATCGATATGTCGAGCGTGAAAAGCATGAAAGGCATGTTTAGCACGTGTCGTAAGTTAACAGAGCTGGATCTATCATCGTGGGACACACATTCAGTGCAAGATTTTTCGTACATGTTCAATGGGTGTGAACGATTAAAATCAATGGATTTATCAACCTTCAATACATCGAAGGCGACCGATTTCTCGTATATGTTTTTTGCAGATACCGCTATTGAAAGTCTTAATTTAGCCAACTTTGACATCTCTAAGGCGACCGCATTTATAGGTATGTTTGAGAGATGTCGCAAACTTGATACAGTCGATTGTTCTAATTGGCAGGGGGTACGTGCAGATAATGCGAATACGATCGATATCTTCAAAGAGAATGATCGCCTTGACAGCATTCAACTTCCGGCCGGTAGTCAATCAAGTTTTAAGGCTGAGATACCTCTCCAGGCGGATGTTATCACATATAATGGCAAGTGGGTAAATGGTGATAACATCACAGAAATTTATAGTCGAGAAGAGCTGTTAGGTCAAACAGATCGAACAGCGGGGCATTACTACCGAATGAAAAATGCTTATGAAGCTAAAGTGAAGTACGTTGATGAAAACCACCAACCAATCAGTGAAGAAAAAACAATTCGAGGTAGTTTGAGTGCGAATTACGATGTATCGACACCTGAATACCAATTAGATATACCAGGCTACACCTTTGAAGGCGTACCCGAGAATGCAACGGGTCACTTTACGATTTTCACCAAACCAATTATTTATCGTTATGCGGCCTTTATAACACCCGTAATTGAAACAACAGACAGTAGCTTGTATCAAGGCCAAGCGTTTGACGCAACCGCTAACTTTATAAAGGGTACAGATCACCTCGGGCAACCGCTAACACTTGATAATCCGGCCCTCACCTTAGGTGGCGATACGGTCGATCCAAATACCCCAGGCGAATACCACCAAACATTAACATACGAATTTAAAAATGCTGAAACAGTCGTATCAGAGTACACAGTAACTGTATTGCCAGATCAAACAACAGCTGCGTTACAAGATGTTCGCTTATTTATCGGTGATACCTTTGATGCCAATGCCCCCTTTAAACAGGTCGTTGATAAAGATGGTAAGGCGATTTTAGCTGATAAAGTCGACCATTATTTTATTGACGACATCGAAAGTCGTACAATCGATACGAGTAAAACTGGTGAGCATACCGTTCGCATTCAATTGCAAAAAGCCAATGGTGATATTTTAGAGAGCGACAAACCGGATGCAGTTGTTAGAGTCAAAAATGATGAGACTGCCATTGAGGCACAATCGATTGATGTGTATCTCGGAGAAGAATATAATCCTGCTGCCGGTTTTATTAGTGCAACGAATGCAGACGGCGAAACACTCTCATATACGAGTGATATGAGTTGGACAGAAAATGGCAAGCCGATTGATACGACCGTCGCTGGGAGCTATCAAGTCACCTATGGTATTCGTGATCATAACGGTAAGATGGTCGAATGTCATACCGAAGTGACGGTGAAAGATCCCGTTGCCGATATCAACGTGACGATTCCGACCGCGATGTTGTTTGCTAATACTGAAAATGAAGGACTTGCAAAAACAATCGCGTCAAATCCTTACCACATTATCAATAACTCACCAAAAATAGCTATTAATGTGGCAGTGAGTGCCTTTGATGCGGTCGAAACGAATGGATTGACCCTGTTAGGGGCAGACGAACCAGACCCGCAGGTTGAGAGCAATAGCCTCAGACTTGCTTTGAAAGCGGATGGGACAGAAGTTATTTCATCACTGACAGAGGCGACCACCAATGTTTCGATTGCCACCCTTAACCCGACTGACCAGCTGACATTAACCTTTGGTGGTAACTACTTCGGTTCTGCGAAACAAGGTGTAAAAACCGAAATAAAGGATAAAATGATATTGAAATTTAATGTGATGAGAGATTAAAAGTGAAATCAGCTTACCAAAGAATGTATCAAGCAAAAGCCTTCCTCAGCTAGAGGGGGGCTTTTGCTCGTTTAAGAAGAACAACAAGAAGGGGGGGAATCAATGCCCTATGTCGAAAGAGCTTGTCACAGTATCAGAATGACTCAAAGAAGAAAAAAACAATACAGTCCGGTAATGAAACAGAACATCAACAAGGTGTTTGATCGAACGGGGATGAAATGGAACCTTGTAAATGCCAACGACAACGCTAAAGTGATGGAAGTGATTCAGCGTCAAGACGGACGCGCAACGAGCTATTTGCAACATGCAAATTACGACAATCAACGCATTATGACATGCTTTTCGATGAAAATCGCCCATGATGTCGCGATTGTTTATGCGGATGAACCGTATATTATGGCAGTGATGAGCAAAAATTAGGTCGGTTACGAAAAAAGAGCAGTCGTATCACGCGACGTTTATAAAATATTGAAATAAGCTTGTTTGCGATATAAATCACACGTGAGTTATGGTATATTAGCAGTAATGTACCAAGGAGGATTTTAGATGGATAATAAGATGTTTCCGTATACTGCGTTACTCGCTTCAGCATTAATTTATATTTCAATGATTGTTTCATTCTTAAATGAGAAAAGAGGATTGGGGTTTCCGGTTTGGATACAAATCTTTTTGCTCGTGGCTTTCATTGCGGCCATCATGGATAGCTATGAACGTAAAAACAAACCGTTTATGGTGTTGTTTGCCTTGTCGTTTAGCCTCATTGTGATGAGCATCTTTATGCATTAAAGCGAATAAAAGCAACATATTAGAAAAAAAGGCAGTGACGCCAACGCGTCGCTGCCTTTTTTAGTCTGATTTTTTTGTCCAGAGTAGTAATAAATACACACATAAAAAGAATAACAGTGCAATAAAGTTTACGAGTAAGCCAGGAACAGCAAAGCCGAAACTAAAAAAAATGATTGTACAGTAAAAAAAGCGCCGGTAAGAATACTACCGATCAATGTGATTTTAACCATGACTCAACCTGCTTTCTAAAAGAGATAACTATCATTAATATAACATATTCAGAGAGAATAAATAAATATCAGTTATGATAACGTTTTGAAAGGGAGTGAAGGTCTCAAAAAAAAGTATCTGAAATGTCATATTTTGAAAAACATTGAAATAGTTGAGATAATCGTAAAAAATAGTATGGAAATATTGTGAAAAGTGCAGTGAAAGTTATCCTGTAAGAAAAGAAAATTGTGAAAGAGAAATAGCGTCATATAAAGATTTTCAGCAAAAGAACAACAAAAAAAAAGAAAACTTAGTCCGTCGATTATCTTTCATAAATGCAAGGCAACTCGATGTGATACACCTATTTGCACGATAATAAGTGCAATTAAATAGTATTGTATTAATGCAAGTGGTGTCCTATATTGGAAGTAGAGTGATATCACTAAAACAATAGAGGTGCAAAAATGCAACTTTCAAAACGAGAAATCAATATAATGTTAACTTTGATTGATACGGCCGCGCCCGTGACAACTGCATCATTAGCAGAACAGTTCAATCGAAGTGTGCGCAGCATTAAATATGATTTAGATAATCTTCGGACATGGTTAAAAATGAAAGAGCTTACAATTCGAACGAGACGTAATAAAGGAATCTGGATTGAATGGTCGGAATCCACCAAATTAGCTATAAAAAATGAACTGCTTCATGTTGAACGCAACGATCTATATCCTGATCAAACAAATCGAATTTATCGCTTGATTTTATGGTTATCGTTAGCAGATACACCGCTAACATCAAATGAGATGGCAGAAGCCTTAAAAGTATCACGCAATACCATTATTGCCGATTTAGATAAAATGGATTTTTTACTTTTAAAATATGCAGTAACACTCGACCGAAAAAATCATTATGGGTTTAAGTTAGTCGGTGACGAAGCAAATGTTCGCCATTTGATGGAGGCTGTTATTCAAAAAAGCTTAACTGATTATGATGTTTATTATTTAATGCAAATTGTTGTTAATCAAGAAGATAGTAACCCGACAAATACGTATGGCATGCCTCCCAAGATGGCAGCGGTTTTCAATGAAACCCTCCAGGCCATCGCTAAACTTATGGATAAGGAAATGCTTGATAAATTCAATTATAGTGAGCTACTAGCCATTATCTTACGAGTTTGTATTGCAACCATCCGGTTGAAAAACAACCGTACGATTAACAGTTACCGTATTCTTTCACAACAAACAATGCATGAAATAAAAGCTGAACTGCCATTTCTGTTAATGAAAAAAGTTTTTTACCACTATCAGTTTCCCTTTTTGGAAGATGAATACATTTATATTTTCAGCGATGTTTTAACTTCCAAAAAAGATGAAAATATTGCAGAACTGACCACGGCATTAATTGATGAGGTTAGCGAAAAAGAACAGTTACCCTTTAATAAGGATAAGCAGCTATTTAACAATTTATTCGCCCATTTGTCGTTACGACTCCATAAAAAACATGTTTTCGTCAACGAATACAATCCATTTGTTGATGATATAAAATCAAAATACGCCAAACTTTTCAGACATATTAAGGTGGTTTCAGAACGGCAAATAGATGACGCGACAATCTTTGTGAATGATTCTTTCATTTCCTATATTGCACTTCATTTTTTAGTAGCTTACGAAAAAAATAAAGCCGCGTAACGATACTGTTACCGTCGTCTATATTTGTTCGACGGGATTAGGTGTAACAAATTTAATACAACAAAAAGTGATGGAAGAAGTCCCAAATATTGAACTGATTAGTTTTGCCTCAGTCTTAAAAGCGCAAAAAGTGATTAGAGATACACAGCCAGATTTAGTTATAAGTATCTTTCCATTAGATAAAATTGAAAGTACTTTTGTCAAAGTACATCCCTTGCCAACACCGAGGGATATTGAAAATATAAAACTGAAGGTAACTGAAATATTATCAGGTCGATTAAATCAGAAAAAACCACCAAAACTGGTGGTCAGAAAACAAATTGCTAATAAAAACGGGGTAGAAGATATTAGCCGAGACTTATTATTAGCAGCTTTCATTGTTCAGAATGAACTGAAGAACTATTTTACAGCACGGATACAAGTTGGTTATGAAGAATCGTTTCTATTACATGTGATGATGATGGTGCATCGCATTCAGTTTGAGTCACAATATGAAAATGCTGGCTTTGAGGAAGTAGCTATCTTAATGAAACATAAAACAGATGTAATGAAAATCGAACAGATTATGGCAGCTAATAAGTTAGTCATCAATCGGGCTGAAATAATTGCCTTATTACAGTATGTAACACTGAAGGAGGAAATTAATGATAATTCCCAAAGAAGCACAGATGGTAATTAATCAGAGTGACTACCGTCTACAAACGCAAAAAAATTGTGGAATATACCCTCAATGAACTTGAAAAGGCAGAACTTAAGATGTCAGAACTTCAAATTGTTATTTTAGTGAATCATCTGGAAGCAATGATTACTCGAGCTGAAAATGGTGAAGCAGTGATGCCAGTTGATGCTAATTTATTCACTGAGGTATCGCAACGTTCACTTAATTTAGCAGAGCAAGTGGTCGAAACGATTGGTCAATTAGCCAAGGACGAGCTCTATTTATTATCGATTCATTTTGAAACGGCAGCACAAAACTAAAAATTAGAGGAGGAAATTAAAATGATTACAGTAGTTATTGCAGATCGATTAGGAAAAGGACAAAATGTTGCAAAGGGTGTTGAGGCCGCGGGTGGTCGTGCAGTAGTAGTTCCAGGTATGGGAGCAGATATGCGTCTTGGTGATG
>NZ_AODH01000029.1 GCF_000525915.1 Brochothrix campestris FSL F6-1037
TCCACAGCGGAGCGCGGAGGATGAAGCGTCACCCGCAGAAAGCGTCCTTCACATTAGGAATGACTACAAAAAAAAGCAGCTACCAAAAAAGGTAGCTGCAAAAATGACTTATTTTACTAAATTTTGAATAACAACACTATTTGACATAGAGCCGAATTAAACCGGTTTTACTTTGAACGTTCGTTCAAGTGACTTTGTCTACGAGATGATAAGACTGAATAGAAACGTTGTTATATCCTCTAGTATTTAAATCCTAAACTTGGGTGATTTCACTTTAATTTTTCTAGTATGCGTTCAGCAATCACCTGCGGAATACCAATTTTAGTATACTCAGATAGCGGTGCCTCACTCATTTTTTTAATGGAACCGAAGTGTTTTAACAGCTTTTGTTTACGTTTCGGTCCAACACCTTCAATCCCATCCAATTTCGAACTAAAACTCGTTTTGCTATGCACTTGACGATGAAAGGTAATCGCAAAACGATGCACCTCATCCTGAATACGTTGCAGTAGATAGAAGGCTTCTGATCGTGGATCTAAGTACAAGGCGTCTAGCGGATCACCAAATACGAGGTAGCTCGTGTTATGTTTCGCATCTTTCGCCATACCAGCCACTGGTACATCAATGCCTAATTCATTGCTTAAAACATCTTTTGCGATATCAACCTGGCCTTTCCCACCATCGATTAAGATGAGATCTGGCATTGGAAGTTGCTCTTTTAACACGCGCCAATAACGGCGACGAATCACTTCTTGCATCGTTGCATAATCATCAGGACCTGTCACCGTTTTAATTTTATATTTACGGTATTTAGAACGCGAAGGTTTTCCATCTTCAAAACACACCATCGCTGAAACCGCATCGACACCTTGAATGTTTGAATTATCGAAGGCTTCAATCAGACGTGGCACTGGAATTGCTAGCGCTTCGCCAAGTTGCTCCGCCGCACCGATTGTGCGCTCATCATTGCGGGCAATCAGTGAGAATTTCTGTTGTAAGGCTATGCTTGCATTTTTATGAGCTAAAATCGTCAAATCTTTTTTGCTCCCTCGTTGAGGTACTAAACAAGGCACTTCTAATAATTCCTCAATTAAGTGATTATCAACTGAGTCCGGCAAAAAAATTTCTTGTGGCACTAAATGATTCATCCGTTTATAAAATTGCGCAATATAGGAAGTAAATTCATCAGCCGCTTCATCATGAATCGGGAACAACGATACGTCACGTTCGATTAACTTGCCTTGTCGCACAAAAAACACTTGCACACACATCCACCCTTTATCAACCGCATAACCAAATACATCCCGGTCTGTGAAATCATTGCTCGTCATCGTTTGTTTTTGAATCGTCAATTCGATACTTTCAATCTGGTCACGGTACTCGGCAGCCTTTTCAAACTCCAATCTTTCAGCAGCTGCCTGCATTTTCAATTGTAATTGTTTGACCACCTTTTGGTGACCTCCGTTTAAAAATTGGGCAATCTTAACAATCATATCATTGTAGGTCGCTTCCGATACGCTATTCACACAGGGGCCTAAGCATTGTCCTAAATGATAATACAAACAGGGACGCCCCGGAATCGCTTTACATTTACGGAGTGGATATAGTTTATCCAAGATTTTTTTCGTTTCGTTAGCGGCACTCACATTTGGATAAGGACCAAAATATTTCCCCTTATCATTTAACAATTTACGGGTAATGATTAAACGTGGATGACGTTCATTTGTAATTTTAAGATACGGATAGGTCTTATCATCTTTTAACATAATATTATATTTCGGGTCATGTTTTTTTATCAGATTAATTTCAAGTAACAGCGCTTCAACATCAGATCGTGTTACGATGTATTCAAAATCAACAATATCCGCTACCAATCGTTGTGTTTTACCATTGTGTGAACCGGTAAAGTAAGAACGCACACGATTTTTGAGAATTTTAGCTTTCCCGACATAAATAATCGTGCCATTACTATCTTTCATTAAATAGCAACCAGGGAAGTCAGGTAATATTTCGAGTTTATGTTTAATTAAATCATTCATTCGCTACACTCCTTATACATCTTCAGTATAACTGAGTTGGTCAGCTACTCGCAACTTTGCGAAATGCAGCAACCTTTGTTCGAAGATAATGAGATAAACTTGCAACTAACCTCAGACTGTTAGATAATATAGACAAATATAGAAATAGAAAAGAGGATTTACTTATGAGAGACAAGCTCTCATTTAAAACATCTGCCCCGATTGATCGCCAAACTGTCTGGCGCACGATTTGTGAAACGTATATTAAGCATTACATTGAACAAGATGATGATTTTCTCACGTATACCGATTTTTTAGAACCGTTTTCGGACGAAACTTTAAATCCTTTACTGCCCTCACTACTTGCAAGTTATTTTAGTGAACATCACATGGGACAAACAATTTATGAACAAATCGTTAGTGGCTTATCGATTCCTGATTATCAAATCAACCGTGTCGTTCATTGGTTTGATGATAGTGTAGTCAGCTTATTTGATGTCCTTGAACGGACACCGCAAAATAATTGGCTCTTACACAACCATCTGAATGCGCAAGAGTACTTCGTTAACCATCGCACACTCAAAGGATTAGATACGTATAGTAGTGAGCAACTTGACCAACTCTTTTATGTGACGCTTGTGCGTGAAAATACACATTATTATGCCTTAGAAAATACCATCACTCTCGGAGAAAAAGAAGAACGACTTATTTTTTCCCTCCTCAATCATAAAGAAACAAATTGGCAGCAAGATTTCACTAAACAGCAACAGTTATTTTTCAACATTGCCTTTACACATGACTTTTACTTAGAAAATAAACAATTGGATATGGGCACCTTTCTTGATACTGCCATGCATAAACAAGAAATTATGCTTGTTCTCGAAAATGAATTTGTACGGTACAAGTCACCTGAGCAACAACATGTTGCCCGGCATTTACTTGGTGAGGTTTTCTTGCAAATGACCACAGCACCAGAGTTGCAAAATGCTCAAATTAATTCAGTTGCTGCTGCTTTGACATACTTGTTGCAGCAACCACCCTTTAATTTTGGTACATCAGAAACGCAAAACACGATTGCGCAACGGTATAACATTTCTATTTCAACGATGCGAAAATGGTACCGTTACTTAAAAAATGAACTTACACCGTTTATTGATTCTTATCACTAAGAAAAATAGTAACTTTAAATTGATTGTACACAAGCTCATATAAGCCCTCTAAATTAGACAGATAACCTGTGGCAGCTACTTACTAGTACCAACTCTCAAAAACTTCAACGTTTTTTGACTAAAAAAGCCAGCGACGTCTTACAGTCGCTGGCTTTAAATTGTAAACAAAGTCTAAATAAACTTCATTTTCTTTGACATGCTATTACAGTGACTTTGTTGACGAGATGATAAGGCGGAATAGAAATGCTGTTATATTCTCTAGTTACATCACCTAGAAGCTGTTACCTTTCAGATAAATGGCAGCGACGGTAAACAGTCGCTATTCTTTTCCATTCCAATATCTTTAAAGTTGAACGAGCTGATTTCACTTTTGTTGTAGGAAAAACGAGCCTTCGAGATGCGTGAACAAGTGGTACCCGACTCCGAGAAGCAAGACATTGACAAGCTAGAAGAGCGTTTATCTTCAGTGGCTGGCTTTTTTTTATTATTTTACTATCTTTTAATTCGTTTCTAAATAGACAACCTGTGTTTGCAAATATTCTTCTAGGCCATGTTTACCATCGGCACCACCGATACCTGATTTACGAAAGCCCGCATGAAAGCCTTGCATTGCTTCAAAATTTTCACGATTAATATATGTTTCGCCAAATTTAAGGCCTCGAACAACCTTAAAAGCCGTATTCAAGTTTGACGTATAAACAGATGACGTTAGACCAAACTCACTGTCATTCGCTAAGCCAATCACTTCTTCTAAAGATGTGAACACTACAATTGGTAAAACTGGACCAAAAACCTCTTCTTGGATGATTGCCATTTCATTTGTTACATCGACAATAACCGTCGGTTCAAAGAAATTCCCTTCACCGGCTACACGTTTACCACCAAGAACAACACGTCCACCTTGTTCTTGCGCTTTTTTCACCTTCGCTTCAACACTATCAACAGACTTCGCATCAATTAATGGGCCCATATGCAAATCACTAATTTCACTTGTGTTGCCATATTTAACAGCACTCATCAGATTGACTAATTTTTGTATAAATACTTCTTGGATATCGGCATGTACATACACACGTTCTGCACAGTTACACACTTGTCCCGTATTAATAACACGGGAATCAACAATTGCTTTTGCTGCCAAGTCTAAATCGGCATCAGGCATCACAATGGCGGGCGCCTTGCCACCTAGTTCAAGCGATACTTTCGTAATGTTTTCAGCTGCAGCTTCCATCACTTTTTGCCCCGCAGACACACTACCGGTAATGCTAACCATGCCAACATCGGGATGACTGGCTAAACGATTACCGACGGTTGCACCTCCACCTGTTACTAAATTGAAGACACCTTTAGGCAAGCCGACTTCATCAACAAGTTTAGCGAATTCGTACGCATTTTCTGGTGTGAGTGTTGAAGGTTTTACAACGATTGTGTTCCCTGTTACAAGTGCAGGTGCCATTTTTCGGGCAATTAAAAAGAACGGAAAGTTCCAAGGTAAAATACCAGTCGTGACACCAATCGCACGCTTGAATAAAAAGATATTTTCATTTGGACGATCACTTTGGATAATTTCACCCTCATATCGTCGTGCCCATTCTGCCATATAATCAAGGTAATCAGCTGTGAAATACACTTCGGTCTCAGCTAACCCCTGTACTTTTCCACCTTCAGTTTTAATCAATTCAATGAATACGTGTGCTTTTTCACGGATTTTATTAGCGATTTTCTTCAAATAACCGGCACGTTCAATTGCAGGTAATGCTTCCCACTCATCTTGTGCCGCTTTAGCTGCTGCAATCGCACGATCGACCTGTGCTTGTGTTGCACGTGGTACCAATGATAACACCTTATTGGTTGATGGATCTAACACCTCATCAAAGTCTGTTCCGTCTTCAAACGCCCCATTGATATAAAACTGTAGTTTTTTATCTGACATTTTGCCACCCCTTTTAGTTTGATGTAACAACACCTTGTAAGCGCTATCACACATTAAATTATATCGCTTTTAAATATATATCGCCACTTTTTGAATTCGTTTCATATAAAAAAAACCGAAACGGAAATATCCGTTTCGGTTTGAGACTTCTTAGCATTTGATTCCAGTTTAATTCCTATAAATATTTGGCAATTGCTTCGTCTAACTCTTCTTTTGGACGGTAGCCAATAATTGTTTCTTTCACTTCGTTATCTTTTTTAATGATTAATGTTGGGATACTCATAACACCAAATTCTTTTGATGTTGCTTGATTATCATCGACATTTACTTTGACGATTTTAACTTTTTCTCCGAGTTCTTCGCTGATTTCATCTAGTACAGGCGCAACCATACGACACGGTCCACACCAAGGTGCCCAAAAATCCACTAATACTAAACCGTCTTTTGTTTCTGTTGCAAATGTTGCATCTGTTACTTCTTGTACATTACTCATTGTTATTTCCTCCCTTTATTTAACGCTTGTTCAACACAAGCTCATTGTTATGTGAATAGATCCTTTATTCATTGCATTAGTATAGCACCGAAACTGACGCATCGTCTATTTTTCTGCTTACTTAAGTTCGACAACCGTCATACCATTACCACCTTCAGCTGCTGCACCATGATGATAGCCTTTAACGAGACGATGTTGCTTCAAATAGTCTTGTACACCCTGTCTAAGCGCCCCTGTTCCTTTTCCGTGAATGATTGATACTTGGGCATAGCCCGCTAGTAATGCTTCGTCTAAGTACTTGTCCAAGCGATGAACCGCATCTTCATAGCGTGCACCTCGTAAATCCAACTCTGTTTTCACATGACTCTCACGCTTAATTGTCGTTAAAAAGCGCTGTTCTTGCGGTTTTTCAGTTGTGACATAGGTCATATTCGTTTCTTTAATGGTTGTCTTCATATGGCCCATTTGCACCTGCCAACTTTTCTTATCCACTCGTTTGATTAACTCACCTTTTTGCCCGAGTGATTCAACACGAACCGTATCACCGACAGCTAACACATGATTGGTAACTTTCGGTTTCACAATCGGCCCTTTTTTGAGTGTTTTTGGTCGTGCTTCTGACAGTTGATGGCGCCGTTCAATCAGTTCATGTTCTTTAAACTGACTGCGTTGCATACTCTGCATTTCGCGTAATTCTTTAATGATTTTATCCGCTGTTTCTTCCGCATTCATAATTACCGCATTGGCCTTCGAATTGGCATGATCCAACAGACGATTTTTATTCGTCTCATAAGAAACAAGCGCTTCTTCCAATTGTTTATGAAGCGCGCTTGCTTCATGCACGGTCTCCACCGCTTCTTCAAACCGTACTTCGGCTTGTTGGCGCATGTCTTCTAATTCTGAAATCATATTGTTTAAGTCGGTACTTTCTTCATCAACAAGACCGCGGGCACTATCAATCACATCGGCTGGTAAGCCTAATCGTTGCGAAATATCAAACGCGTTCGAGCGACCAGGGATACCGATTTGCAAACGATAGGTTGGTTTTAACGTTTCTACATCAAATTCAACCGATGCATTCATTGTATAGCTACGGTTATAGGCAAACGCTTTTAGTTCGGGATAATGCGTCGTTGCCATAATTTGTGCCCCCGTTTGGTGCATCGCATCGAGAATAGCAATCGCTAAGGCCGCTCCTTCTTGTGGATCTGTTCCCGCACCTAATTCATCGAATAACACGAGACTATTTTCATCAACTTCTTTAAAAATATGCACGATGTTCGTCATATGAGAAGAAAAGGTTGAGAGTGATTGTTCGATTGACTGTTCATCACCAATATCGGCGAAAATTTGACTGTATATTGGTAACTCTGACCCTACTTCAGCGGGGATTTGCAACCCAGACTGTGCCATCATCGCTAATAAACCAAGTGTTTTGAGCGTGATTGTTTTACCACCGGTATTCGGTCCGGTAATGATTAATGCCTCAAAATCGCCTCCGACATAAATATCATTCGGGACAATATCGGCCGGATTAATTAGCGGGTGACGGGCATCAATTAAGTTAACACGACGTTGATCATTCATTAACGGTGTCACTGCGTTCATTTGTTTCCCTAAACGAGCCTTTGCAAAGGTAAAGTCAAACACACCTAATTGATGTGTATTATGGCTAATTTCATTCGTAAACGGTTCAATTGCCACCGATAATTCTTTTAGGATACGAGCCACTTCATGTCGTTCTTTCACCTGAAGTTCACGTCGCTCATTATTTAAATCAACCACGGCCTGCGGTTCAATAAAGAGTGTTTGCCCCGAAGCAGATTGATCGTGTACAATCCCACCAAACTGACCTTTGTATTCGATTTTGACTGGAATAACATAGCGGTCGTTACGTATTGTTATGATGGCATCAGATAACATTTTACTCGCTGAACGTGAGCGGATGATACCTTCCAATTTTTCGCGTACATACCCTTCTGAGCGAACCAAGGCTGAACGAATCGCCCGCAACTCTGTACTCGCTGCATCCATCACATATCCCGTTTCATCAATTGATTCTAGCACTTCTTTTTCAATATCAAGCAAGGGGACAAGTGATTCTGCTAATTTCGTTAACGCAGGCATCTCAATCCCATTTGTTTCGAATTGCATGATAAACGCCTTAAAGAGACGAGCAACTTGTAAGTTGCGGGCAACCTGATACAGTTCTGTACCATTTAAGTCGGCACCGATTTCAAGTCTTTTCAGGGCAAAGGTGACGTCATGGATGCCCTGTAAAGGCGCTTCTCCACGTAAACGTAACACTTTGGCTGCCTCATCTGTTTGAGCTAACCGTTCTTGTACGGCGGTTAAGTCCGTTGCTGGCTTTAAGCCATGGATATGTTTTTCGCCTAAGCTTGATACAACTTGTTCAATTAGACGCTGTTTAATTTTTTCGAATTCGAGTACTGCTGCTACCTTTTTATTCATGTGCTCACCTTCCATAGTTCCATTTTAATTACTTATATTGTATCATCCAATGATAAAAATAATCGGATAATAAGGGGGTTTCTGTCACCATCCATTGCGCTAATTGTGACGATTGATAGGCTGTTTGAATCGTTTCGCTTGAAAAGAGCAATGAAAAATTCAGCACCATAAATATCACGGCATAAAAGATAACAAAGCCAAGTACACCACCGATAAGACCATTTAATTGTTTTAAGATGGGTAACTGTGTCACTGCGTTAATCAAAGTAATTATAATTTTAACGACAATCGAGCTGACGGTAAAAATAATCGCAAAGGCAATGACGTTATAAAATACAACCTCACTGTTTAAAAATGACAAGGCTGATTCGTTTGAGACATCAAAGGTAATAAACGTTAGATGTTGTGCTAATGGTTTATAGTACATATAGGCAATGAGCCACACGACAATTAAGCCGACAAACTTCAAGATATACTTCACTGCCCCTTGGCGCATCCCATTAAAGACACCGATTAACAGCAACAGGCTGATTCCGATTGTTACAATCATTACCTTCTTCCTTTCTGTGGAGCTGTTACTTTAATTCCTTTGTCTATTATAACAGTCTCTCTGCCTTTGTATTAACTTAAATGCCTTTTTACGACAGATTTATATCTTTTTCAAAAAAGTTAACTTTTTCACTTTACATATCAAAAGATAGGAGCTATACTATTGTAAGTAGATAACGCTATCACATAAAAAAGGGGATTACTTAACATGTCTAACTTATTTTTAGAAGCATCTCAAAAACGTCGTTCAATCTATGCATTGGATACGAACACCAACTTATCAAACGCACAAATTACTGAAACAATTCAAGCTGCTATTGCTCACTCACCTTCTGCTTTCAACTCACAAACAACTAAAGCGGTTGTATTATATGGTGACGAAAGTGCTAAATTATGGGCAATCGTTTTAGAAGCGTTACGTAAAGTAACTCCTGCTGAAGCATTTGCTGCAACTGAAGGTAAAATTGCTTCCTTTAACGCTGGTGTTGGGACCGTTCTTTTCTTTGAAGACACTAGCATTGTCTCTGGCTTACAAGCTGGTTTTCCATTATACGCAGATAACTTCCCATTATGGTCAGAACAATCTGCTGGGATTGCTGCTTTTGCAGTTTGGACAGCTCTTGCTCAAGAAAACATCGGTGGTTCATTACAACATTATTCTAACCTAATTGAAGATGAAGTAAAAGCTGCTTGGGAACTTCCTGCTGAATGGCGCTTAACTGCTCAAATGCCAATCGGAAACATTGCAGCACCTGCTGGCGATAAAGAATTTGCACCAATTGCTGAACGAGTTCTTGTTTTTGGTGAATAAAGAACGAAAGTGACTGCAACCCGTTAGAAGTAAGCAACTTGGAAGGGAAATGTGAGCGATTATTCACCGTCGCAATCATTTTCCTGAAAGTTGAAAGTTTCTGGTTGATGGAACTGGAAGAACAAAAGTGACAGCAGCTCGTTCAACTTCGAAGATATTGGAAGGGAAAAGGTCTGCGACTATTTGCCGTCGCTGCCTTTTAGCTGAAATATCCCAGAAGTTAGCTGATGGAACTGGAGGAACGAAAGTGACACTAGCTCGTTCAACTTCGAAGATATTGGAAGGGAAAAGGTCTGCGACTATTTCCCGTCGCTGCCTTTTAGCTGAAATATCCCAGAAGTTAGCTGATGGAACTGGAAGAACAAAAGTGACAGCAGCTCGTTCAACTTCGAAGATATTGGAAGGGAAAAGGTCTGCGACTATTTGCCGTCGCTGCCTTTTAGCTGAAATATCACAGAAGTTAGCTGATGGAACTGGAGGAACGAAAGTGACTGCAACCCGTTAGAAGTATGCAACAATCATTTAGAACAGCGTATCGGCACTACTATCGAGACGCTGTTTTTGTTTTGCAACGAAAAAAAAGCGTCCCTCAGATGGGACGCTTTTTTCACAAGGAAAACCTTATGCTCTTATCGAATTTCAGCACCAATTGCCACCAAGGCAGCCACAATCTTATCGTAAGATGCGCTAACTTCTTCATCTGTTAACGTGCGACTTGGATCAAAATAAGTTAAATTATAAGCCATCGATTTTTTATCAGCGCCCATTTTTTCATTGACGAAGACATCAAATAAGACGATGTGTTTCAACAAGCTGCCACCATTATCACGAATGATTGTTTCTAACGTCGCATTGCTGATTTCGCTATCGACTAACACCGCAATGTCACGGTGACTTTCAGGGAAACGTGGCATATCATAATACTGTTTTTCTACCGTATCAGCAGCTAATAACTGTTGAAGATTAAGCTCAAATACATACGTTTCTGGTAAATCTAGTCGTGTTGCTTCTGATGGGTGTAATTGACCCACAAAACCGATTTCATCCTCACCTAAGAAGATTGCTGCTGCGCGGCCTGGGTGTAGTTGTGGACGTTTTGTCGCTTCAAACCGTAAGGCTGTTGTTAAACCAAGTGAGGCAACAATCGCTTCAATTATCCCTTTCACATCAAAGAAATCAACGGGACGGGCAAGTTTTAACCATGGTGTTGATTCCGCTAGACCAGTCACCGCACCTGCTAAATGTTCTTCTTCGGTCGGACGGTCTGTATCATTACCATAAAAGACACGGGCAATTTCATAAAAGGCAACGTCTGATTGACGACGGGCAACATTATATGCGACAACATCAAGTAAACCAGCAATTAAACTCGTACGTAAATGCGATCGTTCTTCACTCATTGGCATGGCTAATTTGGTTAATGCTGTTTCTTTTAACGCTAAGTAACCCGCTTTCTCTGCTGTTTCTAACCCGTAAGTAATCGCTTGATAATAGCCATTACCTTCGAGTAAGTGACGCATTTCGCGTGTTTTTTTGTTGGCTGTAACTTAATTTACCTGGTGTTGCTTCGCCTTTTGGCAACGTTGATGGTAATTTATCATAACCATAAATACGGCCAACTTCTTCAAGTAAATCCGCTTCAATTGAAATGTCCGGACGACGCGATGGCACTTTTACCATAAAGCGATCGCCTTCATTTGTTGTTTCAAATTGGAGGCGACTGAAACTTGTTGCTACATCAGCTGCGGTCATGTCTGTCCCTAACACATGGTTAACTCGTTTAACATCTAATGGCAAGGTTACATTAAAGGCTTCACGATAATCAAGTGTTAACGGTTCAGCTAAGATGGTCGCATCGGCTAACTCAACCAGTAAGGCAAGTGCATGCTGACGAGCTTGCTCTGCAATAAAATAATCCATTCCTTTTTCATACCGCATGCTAGCTTCGCTACGGATACCGACAGCCTTCGCAGACAAACGTGTAACTGTTGGTTGGAATAAAGCTGTTTCAAGCGCTACTCGTGTTGTTTTAGCAGTCACTTCACTGTCTAATCCCCCCATGATACCCGCAATCGCAATCGGTGTTTCATTGCTTGTAATCACTAGGTTTGTCGCTGTTAATTGACGTTCTGATCCATCTAAGGTTGTCAATTTTTCGGCGTCATGCGCTCGACGTACCGTAATATCATTGCCAGCTAACGTATCAAAATCAAAGGCATGTAACGGTTGACCGTATGTCAACAAAATATAGTTGGTAATATCGACAACATTGTTATGCGGACGAATGCCCGCTTTCATCAACTTCAGTTGTAACCAGAGTGGTGATTCTTTAATGACGACGTTTTCAGCGATTGCAATGCTGTAATATGGAACATCGGTTGTATCGGCAACTGCAATCGATAGTAATTCATCGGTTTTTTGATCAGCTACGGCAGTAATTTCAGGAATGTTAACAAGCGGTTTTTCGCCAATGATTGCGCCTACTTCATACGCAACTCCTCGCATACTCAAGGCATCTGAACGGTTTGGTGTAATCCCTAAATCTAAAATCGGATCATTTAAGGCAAGTAATTCTAAAACATCTGTTCCAGGAGCTGGCTTGTCAGCAAAGACATAAATCCCTTCAGCATATGCCTTTGGCACAACCTTACCGTCGAACCCTAGTTCTTGTAAGGCACAAATCATCCCATTTGAGACTTCACCACGTAATTTAGCTTTTTTAATTTTAATGCCGCCTGGTAAACGAGCACCCGGTAAGGCCACAATCACAGCTTGACCAACAGCCACGTTTGGCGCCCCGCAGACAATTTCAGCTAAGTCTGTTTCACCGACATCAATTGTTAATTTATGCAATTTTTCAGCATTAGGATGTTGCTCACAAGTGATAACATGACCAACAACGATTTTTTTTTAAACCGTCAGCAAAACTAAACACATCTTCGACTTCAATACCAGTACGGGAAATGACTTCACCTAAGGCTTTCGCTTCTTGATTTAAGTTGGGTAAGTATTCTTTTAACCATTTATATGATACAAACATGTATGTTTCCTCCTTAGTCTTTCACTTTGAATTGTTGTAAAAAGCGGACATCATTCGTGTAGAAATGACGAATATCATCAACGCCATATTTCAACATTGCAATCCGGTCTGGTCCCATCCCAAAGGCAAAACCACCATAAATTGACGAATCAATTCCTGCCATTTCTAATACGTTCGGATGTACCATACCGGCACCTAATACTTCAATCCAACCGGTTCCTTTGCAGACGTTACAGCCAGCGCCACCACATTTGAAACATGAGATATCCATTTCAACTGATGGTTCTGTGAATGGGAAAAACGATGGGCGTAAACGGATTTCACGTTCTTCACCGAACATCTTTTTAGCAAAGGCTGTCAATGTACCTTTTAAATCAGCCATTGTGACATGTTTATCAATCACTAACCCTTCAATTTGTGTGAACTGATGTGAATGGGTCGCATCATCGCTGTCTCGGCGATACACTTTACCAGGACAAACAATTTTAATTGGTCCAGTGGAAAAATCATGTTTTTCCATGGTACGGGCTTGGACTGGTGATGTATGTGTACGCAAAAGAACTTCATCAGTAATATAGAATGTATCTTGCATGTCGCGCGCTGGATGATCCTTTGGTAAGTTTAGCATTTCAAAGTTATAGTGATCTTGTTCAACTTCTGGGCCTTCTACAACACTGTAGCCCATCCCAATAAAGAGGTCTTCGAGTTGCTCAACGACCTGTGTTAAAAGATGCGTTGTGCCTGTTTGAACGGCACGACTTGGCAAAGTGACATCAATGCTTTCATGTGCCAATTGTGCTTCGATTTTAGCGGACTCGAGTGCTTGATGTTTTTCTTCCATTGCCGCATTAATCGCTTCGCGTACTTCATTAGCAACTTTTCCCATCAACGGACGTTCTTCGTTTGAGAGCTTACCCATCCCTTTCATAATTTCAGTCATCGGTCCTTTTTTACCTAAAAATTTTACGCGGACATCGTTTAACTGACCTAAATCAACAACGTTTGTAATCGCAACAATGACTTCTTCTTTTAAACTTCTTAATTTATCAATACTCATCGTAATCCTCCTTTAATTGTTTGAACCTGTGGACAAAATAAAAAACCCCGTCTCCAAAAAGGGACGAGGTTCAGCGCGGTACCACCCTAATAAAAGAGCAGAAGGCCCTTTCACTTCATTAAGATAACGGCTGTTGATAGACAACCGGCTAACTTTACACATGCTGTGGTCCCGTTAGCGACTCCAGAGTTGAACGGCTTGTGTGTTGCTGTATGAGAGTAGTCTCAGTCTTGCTACTCCTTCCTGTCATCTTTCACACACACCTTATGCTCTTTCATAGTCTGTTTATTTAACTGTGTCTTAATTATACGGTGTTTAACCGTTATTTTCAACTGTTGTCTGTGGAATTTCAATCCATTTTTCGGCCCATTCATGAATATCTTTGGTCGCTTTTTGTAAATCCTTACCTTTTTGCGTCAAAACATATTCAATCCGTACCGGTGTTTCTGGATAAACTTTACGTTCAACTATTCCTTTTGCTTCAAGTTCTTTTAACCGTTCAGCTAGAACACGATCACTCATGTTCGGAATGAGTTCTGAAATTTCTTTAAAACGACGGCAGTCTGCGTTAAGTAACACTTCAATGATGAGTCCGGTCCAACGTTTACCAATTAATTGATAAGCTTCTTCAAACCTTGGGCATAATTTTTCTGAAGTAATCATCGTTACATTCACCTCGTCTCTCTATTTTACTATATTATAGCACCCAGTCGTAATGTTAGCCACTATCTAAATCTACATCACTTGTTTTTTGTAAGTAGTGTAAAACTTATAGACCTGAACTACCGATGCCACCATTACGTTGCTCGTTTAAGGTCAGATCGTTATCGGCAACAAAGTATTTTTTAAAAATACCTTGGGCAATTCGTTCACCCGCTTCAATCGTTACCGCTTCAGCGGAATGATTCACGAGACAAATACCAATGTTGCCATAATTACCAGCATTGGCATAGTATGAAGCATCAATAATCCCAACCGTATTTGCGAGCGTAAGATGACGTTTAATACCAATCGACGATCGCACATACATTTCAAGTACTTCGTCATCGAGCATGTAGGCACAGACGTCTGTCCAAAAAAGATGTTGTGCTCCGGGTGCGATAACAGCTGTTTCATTTGCACTAAAATCATAACCAGCTGAACGGGCATCTGCACGAACGGGCAGTGTAATTTGTGCTGCTTTAAATTTACGATGTTCCGTTGGAATGATTTCAAATCCTCTTGTTTTCATAGTTATCCCTGCTCTCTATCGTTATGGTCTGCTAAGTGATACGCTAAAATACCCGTCGCAACACCGACATTTAATGATTCTGATTTCCCATAAATGGGAATATAGATTTTTTCATCGAGTAACGCCATCACTTCTGGATTAATACCTTGGGCTTCATTTCCGACAACAAGTGCAACACGTTCAAGTGGTTCGATTTGATAATGACGTTTTGCTTTGGCATCAAGTAAGGCACCAAAAACAGGGATTTCAGCTGCTTGGATTGCTGGGATGAAAGTCGTTAAGTCAACCCCTGCCAAAACATTAATATGATAAAGACTGCCCTGCGTTGCACGGACGACTTTTGGGTTGTACATATCGCCACTACCCTTACCAAGGACGACCGTATCATAACCGGCCGCATCCGCTGTGCGAATAATCGTACCGATGTTCCCTGGATCTTGTACCTCGTCCATAATTAGTACAAAGTTCATATCATCGATGTTAGAGTGACTTTCAATCATCTCAATTTCAGCAAAAATCCCCTGCGTTGAATTCGTTTCTGCAAGCGCATCGGCTACCTGAGGTGTAACACTGAATTTAGCTAACATATCGACGTTCCAGTTTGTTGGGATTTTTGTGTCTTCTCGGACGATTAATGCTTTAATTGTTTGTTTAGCGAAAATGGCTTCTTCTATCAAATGAATACCTTCGACCAAGTAACTCCCACTGGCTTCGCGACCTTTTTTTGTTGCCAGTTTACGCCATTTTTTAATGCGGTCATTTTTAATTGATGTTATTTTTTCCATTGATTACACGTCCTTTTAGTTGAATACAATGCTTTAATTATAGCACATCTTATTATTTTTAATTAGTGTTATTATCAGTTACAATGAAGGTGATTAAGTCGCTGACTAACTCTAGAAACAGCTGACTTACGAAGAGAGGTGAAGTGATGAACGGCTTACTCCTGCTCACAACGGTTTTACTATTGTTTTTTTGCAGTTGGCTGCTCATAAAATATCTCAAAAGTGACAGTCGCCAACTCTTTATTGCGTCGCAAAAGCGCGAGTGGTACAGTTATCAAACAGTTGACAATGAGATTGTTTTTACTTGGCAAGGACGATTTTTCACCGCGCGTCCACAGCCGTTACAAGTGCACGATGACCACTTAGTGACGACTTATTTTATTACACCGTTTGACTACGAAAAACTAACTGGCTTAGATACCGCCGATGTTCGAATCATGACCGATTTGTTGGAAGAAAGTTATCCTCATTGTCATTTTCGTTGGGCCGATCCGTTGGCTACCCTTTTGATAGCTTTTTAAAACGAACATTTGATTAAGACCACTGACTTAAAGCGGCCCACAAAACACAAACACCCATCAGCGTTACTGATGGGTGTTTCAGACTGAAGATAAACGCTGTTCCAGGTCGTCAATGCCTCGCCTTCTCGGAGTCGAGTACCATCTGTACACTCACCTCTAAGGCTCGTGTTTCCTAGAACAAAAGAATTTAAAGCCGTTCTAAACGGCAGTGATTGGAGAAAATAACGTCTCGACTATTTCCCGTCGATGCGTTATTTTTGAAATCAACCAAGTTTAGGATTTAAATACGAGAGGATATAACAACGTTTCTTTTCGTTCAAGTCAGCTTGTAATCAAAGTCGTATCAAACTTCCTTGTCTTCTCAGTTGTTTGCTTCTAACAGGTTGATTTCACTTTCGTTTCTCCAGTTACATCAACCAGAAGTTTTCAACTTTCAGAAAAATGATTGCGACGGGAAATAAAGGCTGTAAAGAAAGTTCCAAGCTGTGTCAGAATTAAACGGAGCCAAAAGAACTTTCCTTCCTCCAGTTACATTAAGCGTTGGGCCAGTTGTTCCATTTTAACCCCACGTAACTCGCCCCATTCTTTGAGGCGACCATATGCGACAATTGGTACTTTTCGTAACTTAGATAAATTACGGGCATTCACCATTACCGCAATCATTTTCATTTGTAGTTTCCATTCTTCAACCCACTCGATCGTCGCCTCCACATCATGTTCTTTTAGATAAGCTAAAATCACACCGGCAATCCCGACTGCTTCTGCCCCAAGTGCTAAACATTTAATCGCATCCAGCGGGTGACGTACGCCACCAGAGGCAAAGTACGGCATATTCACATAATTTGGCGACTGAATCGCAATCAAAGACTGTGCAGTTGTTTGACCCCAGTCGTTAAAATAATCCCATTTTCCATCACGTCGACGCGCATTTTCGATGCGGGCAAAGTCAGTCCCACCTTTACCTGCTAGGTCAATAATATCGACATTGATATCGCGTAAGCGCATGATTGTTTTTCGAGCTAAACCGAAGCCCACTTCTTTCACAATCACAGGAACATTAACATGCTCTTTAATCGCCGCAATGTTTTCTAACCAATGATCAAAGTCACGTGACCCTTCTTTCATCACGAGTTCTTGGGCAACATTCACGTGAATTTGTAAGGCATCGGCTGCTAAAATATCAATAGCCTGCTGTGCCTGTATCGGTGATAAATCCGCGCTAATATTAGCAAACAATACACCCTCTGGATGATTTTTACGGACAATGCTATAACTTGAAGCCAGTTTAGGGTCACGAATTGCTGAATGCATCGAACCAACTGCCATCATCAGTCCTGTCGCTGCCGCTACTTCAGCTAATTGTCCATTTAATTTCTCAGTATGAGGGCTTCCACCAGTCATTGCATTAATATAAAGAGGGGTTTCAAACGCTAACCCCGCCACTTCACCAGCTAAATCAACATCGGCTAAATTTACCATTGGAATCGCATCATTAATCAGTTCTAATTCATCGAACTGTGACTGTAATTTCGTATTATGTTGCGACACCGCAAAATAAATATGTTCATCTTTACGACGTTGGCGTTCAATATTGTCGTTCATTTTCTTCCTCCTAATCGTTTAACTTCAACTTAGCAAGTGCTTCTGCTAACGGGTTATTAAACGGTTCATCATCCTGCCGTTGTTTTTTCATGTATTTGGCGACATCGCCTTTCGATACACGACCTTTTTTGTGTTTCTCAAATCGTTTATCCATCGCTTCTTGACTTTCACGATGACCACAAACACAAGAGTAGACTGCAGTTGAACCTTTGCCTCGTAGTTGTAATTTCTTCTTACATTCAGGACATCGCGCATTGGTCGTCCGTACCACGTTTTTCTTTGTACCACATTGTGGATCTGAACAAACGAGCATCTTCCCTTGTTTCGTTTTCACATCGAGCATAAACTTATCACAGGTTGGACATTTCGTCGCCGTTAAATTATCATGTTTATATTTCTTTTCACTTTTCTTAATATCGCTAATCACTTGTTGTGTGTAATTTTTCATCTCGGTAATAAATTGCCCTTTTGAATACTTCCCTTTTTCAATCTGCGCTAACTTTGTTTCCCAATCAGCTGTTAAATCTGGTGTTTTTAATTTTTGAGGTGCGAGATCAAGTAATTGACGCCCCTTCATTGTGACACGCAAGCCACCATTAACTTGTTCAACAACGTTCATCGCATACAGTTTTTCAATAATATCAGCCCGCGTTGCGACAGTTCCAATCCCACCGGTTTCTTTCAACGTTTTCGCTTTCTGAGAATCTTCAATTTGGAAGATTGTCGTCGGGTTTTCCATCGCCTTCAATAAGGTACCTTCATTTAAATAGGCTGGCGCTGTTGTGTGTCCCTCAGAAAGCGACAGTTTAGCAGCCGAATAACGCTCACCTTGTTTAAACGGTAACGCTTTAGCGTTTCCTTTTGTTTCATACAAGGCCTTAAAACCTAGCTCTGTCACAATCTGCTGTTTCGCTTTGAAAACATTGCCGTCAATCTCAGCTTCAATTACCTGCTCTGTATAGACGTGAGCTGGTAATAGAACACTCACAAATTTTTCAACAACTAAATTATAGATGGCCAATTCACGTGAACCCATTTTCAAGTAATTAGGGGCTTCTTCGGTTGGAATAATGGCATGATGATCAGATACCTTCGCATCGTTCACAAAGCTTTGATTCACCTTAAGTGGTTCACGTAAGACGGCTTTGACCTGCTCGCCAAACTTCGATTTACGGGCAGCCGTTAACCGTTCTTTTAAGGTTGGTACCACATCTTTTGAAATAAAGCGTGAATCCGTTCGTGGATAGGTTAATACCTTATGCGTTTCATAGAGCGATTGCATGATTTTTAACGTTTCTTTCGCTGAATATTTAAAGCGCTTATATGCATCTTGTTGCAAGGTTGTTAAATCATATAAGGCACCCGCATATTGTTTCTTTTCGCTATTTTTAACAGCTGTTATTTTGACCGGTTTCCCTTTGAGTTGTTGTGCTAATTGCTTAACGGTCGCCTCATCTTTAACACTTGTTTGTTGACCGTTATACCACTTGAAATGAGTGCCTTCAACCGTTAAATCCAATCCATAAAAAGGTGTGGATTTAAAACGGTTAATTTGATCCTGACGATGCGCAATCATTGCCAATGTCGGTGTTTGCACGCGACCACATGACAGTTGCGCATCATACTTTTTAGTTAAGGCACGGGTTGCATTGATCCCAACTAACCAATCCGCTTCTGACCGTGCAAGTGCTGCTTGATACAATGGTTCAAAGGCCTTCGCGTCACGGAGGTTATTAAATCCTTGTTTAATTGCTTGATTGGTCACGGAAGAAATCCAGAGTCGTTTAATCGTTTTATTTTTCAATTTACATTTTTCTAAAATCAGACGTGCCACTAGTTCACCTTCACGCCCAGCATCGGTCGCAATAATAACCTCATTCACATCATCGCGTTCGATTAGACGTTTAACCGCGTTGAATTGACTACTTGTTTGTTTAATGACAACTGTTTTCATTTGATTGGGAATAATTGGCAGTACCGCTAAATCCCATTCTTTATATTTATTATCGTATTGCTCTGGCTGTGCATTCGTTACCAAATGGCCTAACGCCCAAGTAACAATATATTTTGGTCCTTCAATTGATTGACGACTTGCGTTTGTCGCACCCATTACCCGTGCAATATCGCGGGCAACAGACGGTTTTTCTGCTAGAATAAGCGATTTCATTGTTTCCACCTACTTCGATTTTTTTTGGCTATTAATGGATGCCAAAGTCTCTCCCTATCTTATCATATTCACACGCGTTTCACACCACCACAAAAAAAACACGTCGCGGCACTTATCGCTAATAAATGCGCCGACGTGCTATATCAGTTAAACGTAGCAGTTAGGCTTTCCATTTCGCCGTTAGTCTGCTTCGCCAGCTTTTTTTGCTATGCTCTCGCGTTGCTTTTGGTTCACCAATTGCATTCCACTTTGTAGCGGTGTTTTCTTTGAAGTTTAAAATGCGGTAATAACGTTGCATGTTTTCATCAATCTGTGTTTTTTTCGTCAACTCTTGCATACAACTATCACCCGTTCGTTTTGATACGGTTAAAAACCAGCCACTATTTTTTGTTGGATGATCTTCGATTGTCCGAGTTACCTTATCACTCATATAATACTCGCCAGTTGTATTAATCGCTTTCAAATCAATGGTGCCATCCAAATAAATTACTTCATCACCCAAGTCAGTTTTATTCCAATTGCTCTGGCCAAAACGAGTCACAATACGACGATACGATTCAATGTTCGTTTTCAACGATGCCCTTGTCAGTTCTTGAATAAAGTAACCACTTGCGGATTGCGGATGATTTTTGAGGAAGTAACCCGCTGCATCTCTTGTCGGCTTATCGATCATCTGCTCATATTGATGCATTGGAATGTAGTAATCCCCCCATTCACGAACATCAGCAAATGACTGGACATCATCACCAACTTTTTTACAGATACCTCCTGGTAACACTTCTTCCAATTTGAAATAGCCTCGTTCTTCCATCACTAACTTAATTAATTGTTGTTGGGCATCATCATAAAATGCCTGATTAAAATGGAGGTAAAACGGTCCCCATTCATTTTCAGCACTACTGTAATAACGCTCTTCATCAAACCGTAACGCCTTCACTTCCGGATACCTCGTGAGGAGGTATGTATCCATCTCCGTCCAAATATCATTCATGCGTTCTATCGTTGCCGCTGTTCTTTTCTTATCTTTGATGACAACAGATAAGTCTTCAAAACTTTTTGTGTCTGAGTTGAAATAACGATTGGTGAATTTTTTAGTGTTTAAGATAATGGTTGTTTCTGGTGATTCTTGCTTAATATAAGCCATAAAGCGATCAATGCTATCTTTCCAAAGTACAAGATAGCCTGCTCTATCCGTTAATGGATTAATAGCCGCCTTGACCTCTTGTTTGACAACCTTATTATAAAAGTCGATTTTTTGATACTGCCATTGTTTCCCAGACACATAGCTGCCATCCTGCAGTTCAATCACACCATAATACGTATCCATATAAAAATCTAACAGTAAGTAATCCTGCTCATTCGTCGCGATTTTTCGCAAAAACACCTTGGTTAAATCCTCTTTAAAACACTTTTTCACAAAGGGATTAACCTTGCCTTCAAGCTCTGCTGGAATTTTCCCCAATAATTCCTCTGATAACGGTTGTGACATTAAAGACACGACAGACATATGATACTGATCATTTGAAAATGCAAAGAAATCTTTGTAATCCCTCACGATTGAACTCTTAAATAAATCTCGACTGACACAAGCACCAAAACTAGTCATTTTTGGTAACAAGAAAATCTCCCCTTCCATAGCTTATCCCTACGATGCTATGTTTCCCTTATTTTCGTATCTGCTGTTCAAACACCCCGCTCCAAAAGGGCGAGTCTTTTTCCAAGTTAATTACCTCATCAAACACAGTATCACCAAATAAGCGGCGCCATTCTCGTTGATAAGCTTTTTGATAATGTTTTTTTGATTGCTCGGTACTAAATTGTTGCGTCTTTTCGAACTCACGAATCGCCATTATTTCAGCTAAAGTTTTCGGCATCGTTGGTCCGTACGGTACGAAGTTAACGTCGTTGCCTAATGAAACAATACTCGCTTTTTTAGCGCTATCTTTTAAGACGCCACCTCTCATCATCGCAGTCACAAGATGGTTATTCGCTTGGCGTTCTTTCGTCCCCTTAACAAAACTCGGCAAGACCGTTGTATCGCTCAATAAACCACCTAAATATAAATCTTTTTGACGATATTCTTTGTTTGCAACAAGCTCAACTTCGCGACTATCATCTTTGAAAAACCAGAGGGCAACAGCTTCACCTGAACGGCCCTTATCAAGTGGACAAAAACGTGCTTTTGCTGCCAAATAACGCGGACTTGGGGTTTGATCAACAATCCCTCGTTCAACCGCTGCCACGAGCTCTTCAGTCGTTTTCGCAATAAAACCAGGTAATTCTTCCTCACTTAAATTTAAACCACGGGCGCTGCGATACTCGTCAACATCGTATAAATAATGCACGATTGGTTTTTCTGTCGGTATAAAATCAAAGAACACACTTGAATAATCTGAGATTAATACATCCATTGTACTCATCAGTAAATTCGTTGAAATATCACCTGGTGGCATAATAATATTGTCCGGCATTTTGACCATTTTTAAAACCGATCGTGTAATTGGATGCCCTCTAAATAAAATATTGGCATCAATTCGTGCTAGAGCCTCTAAGTCACTTACTAACTTATCGACATCAAAGTGATTGTCTTTAGACGTTCCACGCCAAGTCGGTGCATATAATACATTGGCTTTCCCATTATTGATTTTCAAACGTTCTAAAATAGCTCGTTTGACGGTATCATCCTGTTTCAGTGTAATATCAATCCGGGGATAGCCCGCAATTGCAACTTTTGCCGAACGAATGCCTTTAATTGAATAGGCATATTCCTGTTGTTCGACCATAAATTGATTTGGAACAATTAAGTGGGTCGCTTGTAAATAATTTCGTGTACTGATTGCAACACCGACTTCTTTGTTGGCACTTTGGCGTCCCACTGTTTTGTAAAAGATACCGTGCGTGGTGTGTAAGTACTTTTGACCAGGTTTACGTACAACATATTGTGCAAAGACCGAATCACAAATTAGGTATTTTGCGGTGGTAATGTATCGTAAATAAGCATCTGAATTACGCTTCACGAAAATAATATTCGCCTGCTTACGATAGTGTTGTGGGATGGCTTCAAAGTCATTAATAACCCATATGTGTATGTAGTCACTAAAGTCTTCATCTCTAAATGTATAATCAAAAACCCCACCTGGATTACCCATCATGCTCGACCCACTCATGCTCTCATAAAACACCATTTTATCGTTTAATTCTTCGTAAAACTCATAGCACATTGCATATTTAACAGATACATCAGCGATTGCTTTTTGGTAGGATTTCTCTGACATATTACTCGGAATACGGTATAAATCTGCCTCACGATATTTTGCTAAAGCCGCCTTTTCTGCTCCTGTTTGAGCTAGGCAAAAAGCCAATCGTCGGTATATTTCAGGACGATGTACTTGTTGTCGTGAAACAGTCTGTTGGTAATTAACCGCCGCTTGCTCATAATTAGCGATATCTTCAAAACAGCGCGCTAAATTATAATACCAACCCGAAAAGACCTTTTCTCCTTCGAGTGCGTGTTCAATATAAGGAATCGCCTCTGTTGGTCGATTCAATTTTTTTAGTAAAATACCTAACTGATAATATAAGTGCGAATCGTTGTGAGTCTCCGTTA
The DNA here is from genome assembly GCF_000525915.1 of Brochothrix campestris FSL F6-1037. Lineage (GTDB taxonomy): Bacteria > Bacillota > Bacilli > Lactobacillales > Listeriaceae > Brochothrix > Brochothrix campestris. The sequence continues at coordinate 23,456 of NZ_AODH01000029.1, forward strand.
ATTTTTCTTTATAAGCGGCGATTGCTAATTCCCATTCACCCTGTTGCTCATGAAGGACCCCTATGCCAAAACGAGACACATTTTTCACATCGCTTAATCCGATGGCAGCAGTAAACGCTTCGTTTGCAGCTGTTTGTTGACCGTCAACTTGCAGTTGTAGTCCCTTTGCATATAATGCATCGGCCGTCGGTTGTACCTTTTGCTCGACTACGTCGTCTTTCAGTTGTTCTTGTTGTAGCGGTGATTCCTGTTTTTTAAACTGTTTCTTCCATCTGCCAAATAATCCCATATCCTACGCCCCCACATCTTTAGTCTGTCACTGATTCCCCTACGTCTTGTTCGTACATATTCTTCTGTTATATTTTAAAAAAACTATCATTATTTATTATAACTAAGTTAGAACAAGGCTGTCAAACACTGCTCAAACTCGAAACGTTTACACTCGTTCGTCGCATAAAAAAACTAAGCATTTAATAATGCTTAGTGCCCGACTGTAGACAAAGTCGAATGAAACTTCCTTTTCTGTGAAAATAAGTCAACGAACTCTGACTACTGATAATCAGACTGAATAGAAATACTGCTCTATCTTCTAGTTGCATCAGCTAACCGTCAGTTTTATTTTTTATTCGCTTAAAACGTTCGATTGCAGCCAATCGTGCAGTTTGGTGGTCAACGATTGGCGCAAGATAAGTAAGTCCATACTTCTGCGGTTCATGAATTTCTTTGGACTTTGCCAATACAAGTTCAGGTAACCAACGGCGAATGAACGCACCATCCGGATCAAATCGCTTGCTTTGGACCGTTGGATTAAACACACGGAAGTACGGCACAGCATCAACACCCGTTGAGGCAGCCCACTGCCAACCACCTGCATTTGAAGCACGATCATAATCAATTAGTTTCTCCGCAAAATAGCGCTCACCTTCGCGCCAATCAATCCCGAGATCTTTCACTAAGAACGAGGACACCACCATCCGCAGGCGATTGTGCATCCAGCCAGTGGCATTCAATTGTTTCATCGCCGCGTCAACTAATGGATAACCGGTTTCGCCCTTACACCAAGCATTAAATCCCGCTGGATTAACCTCCCATTCGAGCGCACGGTATTGAGGCGTTAATGCTTCCGTTTGTATCGTGGGATTTTCACACGCAATCATCTGATAAAAATCACGCCAAGCCAACTCTTTAATGTAAGTCGCCTGTCCTCGTTGCTCGCTTGTGACGACACGACGATACACTTCCACTATTGAGAGGACACCATACTTTAAATAAGGCGACATCCGACTCGTGCCTGCACGGGCAGGAAAATCACGGTCGTAGTCATACGTCGCTAACGGACCGGCAATAAATTGCTCTAACTGTTGACGTGCAGCTGTGACACCAATCGTTTCATCCCATTGCTGAGCCCTTAACTGTGTAAGCAAGCCTGCAAAAACGCGTCTGCCTTCATCGAAGCATGCCCCTTCATACTGAGGAGAACACGACTGCTCACAGCGAATACGATGCCAACTCGGCTTTTCTAATGCTAGCCATTGACGATAGTAAGGTGTAAATACTCGATAGGATGAGCCGTCTGCTTTTTTCACTTCCGCCACGCCATGTAAATGGCCGTCTAAAAACTGTTGGTAAGGGATCTGCTTGTCTTCCAACAACGCTATTAATTGCTGATCACGACGCAAACGCTCACCAGACAATTGCCTATTAAAGTAAAACGTCACATTAGTTCCAAGCGTCGCTAACAAAGACGTAAACGCAGCACTCAGTTCACCAGCAATAAAATGCAACGGTGCTATCTGCTGACATTCAGTCTGAAACCAGTTCAATGTTTTAAAGAAATAATCATGTCGTGCAGTTTTTGGAGCAAACTGCGAGGGATTCAAATGAAACAACAGCACTATTTGATCATGTGTTTCTCGAGCATCTAAGGCAGCTTGTAAGGCTGGTTGATGATCCAAGCGTAAATCATTCCGAAACAAGACAATATGTATCATTGGTTTAAGCAAGTAAATGCGCTTGAATAAATTGACCGACGCCACCTTCGTCACTATCAACCGTTGAAATATGTTTAGCAACCGCTTTAACAACTGGTTTTGCATTACACATTGCTAAGCTTTCAGGTGTTGCTTGTAACATTGACATGTCATTCTCATTATCCCCACACGTTAATGTCGTTTCGAGCTCTAAGTAGCCATGCTCTGCTAGCCATTGCACTGCAGCTCCCTTTGTACTGTTACCGACCATCACATCTAATAAGTTACTGCCCGAAATAACCGTTTCAACACCTAGTGCTAAGAATTCAGTTCGCACTGTTTCAAGCAACGCCTCATCTTCAATAATAACGAGCATTTTCAACATCGCCTCATCTTCATGTAAGGCACCTAAAATATCTGGTGTAATCGTATACGGTGTTTTTTCATCCTCTGTTTTAGCTTCCGCATTAATTTTGACATAACGTTCCATCGTGCCGTATAATGCCGGACTAAGTAAACGTTCTGTTGTATAAATGTGATAAGGAACCTGATGTTTTTGCGCAATCGCAACTGTTTTTTGCATCGTTTCAAGCGGTATTGCGTTTTTAAATAACACCTCGCCAGTTGTCCAGTCACGGATTAAAGCACCGTTACATGAAATAACGGGCAAGCTGATGTTCATTTGTGAGGCATAAATACGCGCACCTAAATCGAGTCGTCCCGTTGCCATAATCAACTGACCTCCTTGTGCCTGCCATTGTTTAAAGGCCGCTAAGGTAATTGGGTGCAATTCTTTTTTTGATGTTAAAGCTGTCCCATCCATATCGGTCACGATTGTTTTAATGTTTGCTAATGTCATTGTAATACCCCCTGATATGTTGCAGTCGCTAACGGACTGTTCTCTTTTATTTTAACATGAATCGCTCACTTTTGTTGACGTGCTTAAACACAAAAAAAGCCTCTCACAAGGAGAGGCTTTAGCGCTATTATTTAGCTAATTCTGTTTTTGCTGCGTCACATAATTGTGTGAATGCTGCAAAATCATTAACTGCTAATTCAGCTAACATCTTACGGTTCATATCAATACCAGCTAATTTTAAGCCGTGGATTAATTTAGAGTAAGATAATTCGTTCATACGAGCTGCTGCGTTAATACGAGCAATCCATAATCTACGGAAGTTACGTTTTGTTTGGTGACGATCACGGTAAGCATACATGTTTGCTTTCATTACAGCTTGGTTAGCTACGCTGAAAATAATGTGTTTTGCTCCGTAATAACCTTTTGCTAATTTGATGACCTTTTTGCGACGTGCGCGTGTTACAGTACCGCCTTTAACTCGTGGCATAAGAATTCCCTCCTGATTTTAAAAACAATGATTTTTGGTCGTTTCTTGGACGACTTCGATTATTTGATGTTGTCTAATTGTTGACGGATACGTTTCATATCGCCAGCTGATACTAATGCAGATTTACGTAAATGACGTTTTGCTTTAGTAGATTTGTTTGCAAACAAGTGACTTGTTTTAGCACGGCCACGTTTCAATTTACCTGAAGCAGTTTTTTTGAAACGTTTAGCTGTACCTCTGTGTGTTTTCATTTTTGGCATGGTTTTTTCCTCCTTGTATTAACACAGCATTAAATGCTGTCCCCGATTAGCTTTCTTTCGGCGCTAAAACTAAGAACATACTACGTCCGTCCATTTTAGCTTTTGATTCGACTGTCGCAATTTCTGCACACTCGGATGCAAAACGGTTTAGAACTTCTAATCCAATTTCTTTATGTGTAATCGCACGTCCTTTGAAACGGATAGAAGCTTTCACTTTATCGCCTTTTTCTAAGAACTTAACTGCGTTACGCAATTTTGTATTGAAATCATGTTCATCAATTGTTGGACTTAGTCGTACTTCTTTTTGCGTAATTGTCTTTTGGTTTTTACGCGCTTCTTTGTCTTTCTTTTGTTGTTCGAATCGGAACTTACCGTAATCCATAATACGGGCTACTGGCGGTTTTGCGTTCGGAGCAACAAGAACAAGATCAAGATTTGCACGTTCTGCAAGTTCGAGTGCATCATGTTTAGATGTTACACCTAACTGCTCACCAGTTTGAGTAATTACACGAAGTTCACGAGCACGAATATTTTCATTGATCAAAGTGTTGTCTTTGCTAATGATAATCCACCTCCAAATTAAATTGAACCTAGCATGATGTTCAAAAACATGAAAAAAACGGGCATTTCATCTCAGAAATACCCGCAAACAGACTTAATTAAATAGTTTGTTAGCCTGAAAACAATGACGTCAACAAGGCGAGAAGCGGAAACTTCTTCTTTCATGTATTATTTAAACTCACAAGATTTATATTACCACGTCACTTTGTAACTGTCAATCCTTTTTACAAACCATTTTCAATTAAAGTGCGATAACCTTCGATACTTAAGCCCGGTGTAATCCGCACACGTTTCAATTGATAATACCCGTCAGCTTTAGACGCAAGCCCTGGCTCAGTCGTAACGGCTAGTTTGTAGCCGGCGGTGTTAGCGGCTGCCAACGTCTCGTCATTGTATCGACCGACAGGATAACTTAAGATGATGCTATCGTAGTCGAGCTCGTCTTTAATAAACCGCTTCGAATCAATCATTTCGGTTAACTGCGTCTCTTTGGCCAGCAGGTTCAGTTCTTGATGATTGACCGTATGACTTTCAATCGTCACCTGCTGCTGTTGCATTGCTTTCATTTGTTCGATTGTGAGATGATTCGGTTTTCCAGTAGTGCCTGTAATCATAAAAACAGTACTCGCAAGACCATAGCGTTCCAACACCGGTAAAGCTGCTGTGTAATTATCGGTATAGCCATCATCAAAAGTGATAAGGACTACCTTTTCGGCTGGAACCGTATTCGTTTCAAAGGCCTGATACAATTCAGCTGGGGTTAAGGTGTAATAGCCTGCTTCTTTAAGAAACTGCATCTGTTGCTCAAATTCTGTAGGTGGCACCCGTAACGAATTACCGCTCGAAATGCTATGATACATTAAAATCGGTATTTTAACCGGTGTTTCACGTGTTAACCATCTCTGTGTTTCTTCCGCTTTTCCAGGTGGGGGTACTGCCTTCTTCGGTGCTTTCTGTACCTGCTTCACTGGTTTTATTTCTGTTTTTTGGGAAAGGTACGCATCTGTCCCCATTGCGGCAACCACGCATAAACCAATGAGAAGCAACCACTTCGCTATCTTCGTCATCTGGACTCCTTTTGGCTATTGTCAGCTAGCCTGACACAACCTTTTCTTTCGGATATCTAAACCCATATTCATTATCTGTTTTCGCTGCTGTAAACAATAAAATATACATCATCGATACCCGTCCAACAAACATTAACATAATAATAACCAGTTTACCAACGATAGACAGTTGAGCCGTTGCACCGAGTGACAAGCCCGATGTCCCGAAGGCTGATGCCGTTTCAAACATTAATGACATCAGAGGAATATTGACCTCTGTTAGCGATAAAATTAAGACCGAAGTGAAACAAAGCAAGCCCGAAAACAAGGTGACCGATAAGGCTTTTCTTAAATCTTCTTCAATGAGCTCACGTCCAAATACATGCACATGTTTATGGCCACGTGCTGTTGCAAAAATAAACAACACCGTCATTGCAAAGGTTGTTGTCCGTATCCCACCACCCGTTGAACTGGGTGATGAACCGATGAACATAAATAAAATTAAAATCAATAAGGTCGTGGCCGAGTACTGATTTAAATCCAGCAAAGTAAAACCACCACTGCGGGCCGTCGCCGAGGTGAATAAGGAATAAAACAAGCCTTGATGCCAAGTCATCCCACTAAAGAATTTATTAAATTCTAGGAGAATGATTAACATCGCCCCTGCAAAGTAGAGACCAAAATAAGTAAAGGTTGTTAATTTCGTAAAGAGCGAAAAACGAAAGGGTCGCTTCGTTGATTTTCGTCCAATTAAAAAGCGCTTGACTTCTAACAGCACCGGAAAACCAATGCCCCCCATGATCATTAATAACATGACAACCGTTTGGATGAAATAATCACCCGCGAATGGTTCCATTGATAAGCCATCCATATCCATCCCTGCACTAGTGGCAGCTGCAACACTCAAGAAGAAACCATGGAAGAAAGCTGAACCCACATCTTTATAATGAGGAATCGTGTATAAACCAATCAAAATACCGCCGATTACCTCTGCCGTCGTAATAATAATAAACACGTCACGAATCAGATTAACCATGCCACTCATTGAGTAGGCATTTACATCCGTTTGAATGAGACGACGTTGTTTCAAACCAATTCGACGTCGCAACATCAAATAAAACAATGTACTCATCATCATAATACCGAGGCCTCCGACTTGGAAGAAAATCATCATACAGACAAGACCAAACGTACTGTAGGTACCTCCTGGGCTAACAGGCGATAGACCAGTGACACTGACTGAACTTGCCGCGACAAATAACGTATCAATGAACGACACTTCTTGCCCTGGCTTTTTTGCAATCGGCAATAACAAAACGAGTGTGGCAACTGTCATCGCGACAAAATAAAACGATACAATCGCTTGTACTGGCGTCAAATTACGCAATCGTAATCGCAAGTGATAGAACATGGTTAATTCACCCTTTCTGATGTGTCAACTTTATCTTAATTAATGCGCCGATAATAATGACTATCATAACACCCCAGAATGTAACTTGCCACCCGATACTTTCTGGGAACCCAAGCGCTAAAACACCGATATCTTTATGTGCCAAGGTTAAGACCGCTAATTTCACACCGACCCAACCGACAAGCAAGAAGGCCGCCTGTTCTAAAACAGGATAAAGTTCTAACCAACGGACAATTTTAGTGGCAGCGAAGCGAATACACAATAACCCGATAAAACCACCAATAAACATCACGATAAACTTCCAGCCATCCATACCACCAATTGAGAACGTATGTGTACTCGGTAAGGTAATCACTAAGGCCGCCGCAGCTAAAATCGAATCAATCGCAAAGGCGATGTCCGACAATTCAACCTTCAACACCGTCCCCCAAAATGATTGGGACTTTCTGTCGGTATCTATGGCAGTCATTGACGCTTCTTCCGTCATAAAATGTTTCACCGCTAAATAGAGCAAGTACAACGCACCAAGCGCTTGTATATACCACATATCAACCAAGAGCGATATGACAAACAGCGCTGTGAATCGTAAAACCATCGCACCCACTAAACCATAAAACAGTGCTTTTTTTTTGCGCCTGTGGCTCTAATCCCTTAACCATTACCGCCATCACGACTGCATTATCGGCTGATAACACCACTTCTAAACCAACCAATACGATAAATACCCAACCGTATTGTAAAAAAAGACTTGCATCCATTTTGACACCTTCTTCATTAAATTTCTTCACATGTTTGTTTGCATAAAGAAAACTCAATCAAACACTTTGTAAAGTGTCTGATTGAGTCATTTTAAACTGTTGTTTCTTTTGCTTTACGCGATACAATCACACTGATTACAATAATCAATACCATCACGCCATAAAAAATACTTTGCCACACTGTCCCATGTGGGAAGTGTGCGTCTAACAGCGCTACTTTTTCATGCGCTAAGGTCATAACAACCAATTTGACACCGACCCAACCGACGAGGACAAATGCCCCAGTTTCGAGTGCGGGGTATTTTTTCAACAAGTTCACCACCGCTGTTGCAACAAAGCGAATGATGATTAAGCCAATCACGCCACCAAGGAACATAACGATAAACTGCGCTGTGTCAATCTCAGCAATATGGCCCCAACCTGATGGTGGCAACGTAATTGCTAATGCCACTGCTGCTAACATTGAATCAACTGCAAAGGCAATATCTGCCACTTCAACCTTAATGACCGTCGCCCAGAAACCACCTTGCTTACGTTTCTTAGTTTTATGTTCGCCTTCTTTATGGGCGAATTTCTTATAGAGATTAGAACCCGCTATGTAAAGTAAGTAAACTGCACCAAGCGCTTGCAACTGCCAATATTTAGCCAAGGTTGCGATTAAGAATAACGCGATAAAACGGAACACTAACGCTCCGACCAAACCATAAAACAACGCCTTTTTTTGTTGTTCTGGCTCTAAGTGTTTCACCATTACTGCCATCACGACCGCGTTATCAGCCGCTAAAATTCCTTCCAATCCAATTAATACGATTAAAACCCAACCATACTGTAATAACATTGCTGCATCCAAAAAATCGCCTCCTCTAAATTATCTGTGTTAAAGTCCCAGTGACGTTTAAGGTGTATGGCGGTTAGACCCCTTTTTTTTAAACAAAAAAACAAGCCCTTTGCCCACCTTAAATAAGTGTGGACAAAGGTCTCGCTGACATGACACATGTTGATAAAACCGATGGAATTAATCCATGTATTGACGACTTTATCTTGCTTACTGTTATCAACAGTAAGCAACGCTACTCCCCTTTGACACAAAATGTCAAACTGATATTTAATTGAGTATATCGTAACATATGGCCAATTCATTCGTCAATTTTTTTTACGATTTTTTTGCAGCTGGCTTATTATGCTGATATAGTTGCAATGGAATTCTATTTAAGTGTAAAATGAAGTATAGTTTCACTAACGTTGTTTCTATCAATCTAAGAATAGAGGTATCTTTCAATGAGTTATTATTCAATTCCTATTGCCACAATTATTATTGGTTTTATTTTTTTTACTTTTGGACCTTTTTACTTGTTAAATCCTCAAAAAAACGCATCTCTAAACTCGGTTTTTTCAACCTACTGCTCATCGCAGTCATTTTAATTGTAGCCGGATTACTACTATTGCTCGTATTTACAGGCGATTTGGCCACTTTGTTGTAATAATAGCTAGAGAAATGAAAGTGAAATCAGCTCGTAAACAACGTCACTGTAATAGCATTCGAAAGAAAATGAAATCCGTTTAGACTTTATCTACAATCTGAAAGGAGGGGACCGAAACTAATCGGTCCCCTCCTTTTATCTTAGCTTAGATTAATTCAAACAGTTCAACATCCGGGTTCTTATCACTAAACCAGCGTAAGGCAAATTCATTTTCAAACAAGAAGACGGGTTGATCGTAACGGTCACGCACAAGCATATTACGAGTCGTTGCTAATTTTTCATCCGCATCTTCTGGTTTGATCCAACGCGCCATTTTCTTGCCCATTGGTTCCATGATGATTTCAGAATTGTACTCATTGTTCATCCGGTGTTCAAACACCTCGAACTGTAATTGACCAACAGCTCCAAGCATGTAGTCACCCGCATGCCATGTTTTGTACAACTGAATGGCACCCTCTTGTACTAATTGTTCGACACCTTTATGGAAATGTTTTTGTTTCATGACGTTTTTAGCTGACACACGCATAAACAATTCCGGTGTGAATTGTGGCATTTTTTCATAATGCAGGTTTTTAGCCCCCATCGTAATCGTGTCCCCAATTTGATAGTTACCTGTATCATATAAACCGATAATATCACCCGAAACGGCATGGCTCACAATTTCTTGAGAATCGGCCATAAATTGGGTTGAGTTATTCAGCTTAATCGTTTTACCTGTCCGTGCTAAATGAACGTTCATGCCTTTTTCAAACGCCCCCGAACAAATACGGACGAAGGCGATCCGATCGCGATGGGCTTTGTTCATATTGGCTTGGATTTTGAAAATAAAACCAGAGAACTTGCTGTCGGTTGGATCAACTAAGTCACCTTCTTCAGTTTGGCGCGGTTGCGGTGCTGGAGCAAAATCAACAAAAGTTGATAAGAAGTTTTCAACACCAAAGTTGGCTAAGGCACTACCAAAAAAGACAGGTGTTAATTCACCAGCTGAAATCGCCGCTTCATCAAATTCATTGCCTGCTTCATCTAATAAGTTGATTTCTTCCATTGCTTCATCAAAATAAGTTGATTCCTGCACAGCATGAGGTGCCAATAATTCATTTTTATCATTAAGAGGGATAAAGCGGTCCGCTTCGTCCTCATAACGATATTGCTCAATACGGTGATTATAGCGGTCAATGTTACCAATCAACTCTTTTCCCATCCCGATTGGCCAGTTCATTGGATAAGCACCAATGCCCAGCACTTCTTCTAATTCTGAAATCAAGTCCATTGGATCGCGACCCGGACGGTCTAATTTGTTAATAAAGGTAAAGATGGGAATACCGCGCATGCGACAAACTTTGAACAGTTTCATCGTTTGTGGTTCAATCCCTTTAGCCGAGTCAATTACCATCACTGCACTATCGACCGCCATCAATGTACGGTACGTATCCTCACTAAAATCCTGGTGACCAGGAGTATCAAGGATGTTGATGCGGTAATGATCGAAATCAAATTGCATCACTGAACTTGTTACCGAGATACCACGTTGTTTTTCAATATCCATCCAATCGGATGTGGCAAACTTACCTGACTTTTTACCTTTTACTGTTCCGGCTGAACGAATCGCACCACCAAACAGTAAGAGTTGTTCTGTAATCGTTGTTTTACCCGCATCGGGGTGAGAAATAATCGCAAACGTTTTACGCGATTCAATTTCTTTTTTAATTGCGTCTATCATGAATACCCTCCGTTTATCTAAATAGAATCTGATGTTTAACAAAATAAACTACATCGGACTTCCTCCGTAACTTAAAATTGACATAAAATTAGTATAGCATATTTCAGACGATAACTTTAGCGTTCGTGTGAAAAAACAGCTATTTGTTGTCGGCTAATGGTGAGAATATATAGGCCCATACGAGTTGCTCTGTCGCTGTAATCGCTTCTTTATGCGTCCGTTCGTAAGCATGAGAGGCTTCGATTCCCGCACCAATTAAGCCATGTTTCACATCAGCACCAGCCTTCATTGCTGCACTAGCATCGGAGCCATAAAACGGATAAATATCAACGCAGTAAGCCAGCTGTTGCGCCTGTGCCAATCCCACTAAATGTTGCCGTAGACCATAATGATAAGGACCACTGCTGTCCTTCGCACAAATTGACACATGGTACTCATCACTCGTTTGCCCATCACCGATTGCCCCCATATCAACAGCGATATACTCTACCACCTCTTCAGGGATGCTCGAATTACCACCATAGCCGATTTCTTCATTATTGGAAATTAAGAAATGAGTTGTGTAGGGTAAGGTCTGCTGTTCTGCTACGAGACGCCCAAGCGTTTCAATCAAAACAGCAACACTCACCTTATCGTCTAGATGACGTGACTTAATAAAATCACCACTACGTGTACTACGGGCATCAAAACTAATAAAATCACCGACTTCAATGCCCAATTCACGTGTTTGAGCAGCCGTTGCCACCTTTTCATCAATTCGAACTTCCATATTAGCTGCATTTCGCTCAGCCGAGCCCGCATCAGCATATACGTGCACCGTTGTTTGATGCATTAAAATCGTGCCAGTATACGTTTTGCCACTGGCGGTCGTGATTGTACAGTACTCTCCTTCAATCGCATTAAAACGAAACCCACCCACAAGCGATAAAGCTAGACGACCGTTGGACTTCACTTCTTTTACCATCGCACCTAATGTATCGACATGTGCCGTTAATAAGCGTTGCTCTGTGTTGTTTTTACCAGGAATAGTCACGATGCGATTGCCTTTATTAGTCGGCGCTACTGTTAATCCCATCGCTGTCAAGCGGTCGGTAATGTACGACATGATTGACTCCGTATAGCCGGTTGGACTTGCAATTTGTGTCAATTCGAATAAGGTTGCAATTGTTTTTTCAGTTGTTATTGTCATTTGTGTCAGCCTTCTTTCCTTCATTCAGTGAGTTATCTAGAACTCTAATTCACCTTAATTATACACAATTGGAGGCCTAACGAATACCGTCAGCTTTTGATGAGCGTTATTCGCCTATTACCGTTAAAAATGTTAAAATAATAGCAGCTCTTAAACAACACGTATCATTTCCATTTAGGCGCTAAATGGAAGCCTGACTTTGCTTGTTATGATTAGCAAATAACACATTAGGTTCGCCGCAAACGAGCTTAGTAAAGGAGAATGTTCTTTGAAAAAAACACATGTAAAATGGGTCACTGTCGCCATCTTTGTTTCAACCTTTATGACCGCGATTGAAGGCACCATTGTTTCTACAGCCGTGCCACGGATTGTTAGTGAACTCAACGGTATTTCAATTATGAACTGGGTCTTTTCAATCTACTTATTAACATCAGCTGTCTGTGTGCCGATTTTTGGTAAATTAGCTGATATTTATGGCCGAAAACCGATATTCATTATCGGAACGATTGTCTTCATGATTGGTTCGGCCCTTTGTGGCTTTGCGCAAGACATGACCCAACTAATTATTTATCGTGCCATCCAAGGGATTGGAGCTGGCTCGATTATGCCGTTAAGCTTTATTATTATCGCTGATATTTATTCAGTTGATAAGCGAGCAAAAATTATGGGCCTTAATGGAGCCGCCTGGGGTATCGCTGGTATCTTTGGTCCGCTCCTCGGCGGATTCATCGTCGATTACTTAACCTGGCACTGGATTTTCTTCATCAACGTGCCGATTGGGATTATCCTCATCATCTTAATGAAGATGTACTTCCATGAAGAAGTCAGCAAAACTGAGCAGACGATTGATTACATCGGCACCTTCCTCTTAACAATCGGCTTAGTCGCCTTGTTACTCGGATTTCAATTAGCTGGTGACACCTTAAGTTGGCTTGCACCGAGTGTACTAATTGCGTTTGCAATAGCGCTTGTTTTTCTTGGACTCTTCGTTTGGCAAGAAAATCGTACGAAATACCCCATCTTACCGTTACCGATGTTTAAAAACAGTTCGTTTACCTTCGCCAACTGTGTCGCTATTTTAGCAAGTGCCTTTTTAATTGGTGTTAACGTGTATATGCCGATGTGGGTACAAGGTATTCTCGGATTAAGCGCAACGATTGCCGGATTCACGCTCGCACCGATGTCAATCACGTGGATCCTCGGTTCATTTATCGGTGGTAAAATGATTGAAAACAGCACGATTCGTCGTGTCATTGGTTTAGGGACGTTTGTGATTGCCCTCGCCGGTCTTTGGCTGATGGTGTTGACACAGACCGCTTCGATTTGGCTGTTCCTCGGTGCTTCTGCGGTGATGGGACTCGGCTTCGGAATTACGATTACGATGACGACCATTACAGCACAAAATGTCGTCGCACCTACCGACATGGGATCAGCTACATCTGTTAACACCCTCTTCCGTACCCTCGGACAAGTGATGGGGATGGCTGTCTTTGGTACCATTTTCAACTCGGTGACAACACGTCATTTAGCTGATGCAACCACAGCCGGTGTAACACACGCTAATTTAACGCAATTGCTCAATCCCAATCATGCACCAATTGCCGCAGAAGCAGTTGCACAACTTAAACATATTTTATTCAGTGGCTTGCATACGGTCTTTATCGCGATGTTTATCATTACACTTATTACTTTTATTTTCCATCTACCAATTACAACCATGAAATTTAAAAAATAAGCACGGAGGTGAGCCCATGACGGCCCGTTTGGATGAACAGCACCAACTTTATAGTCAGTTTTTAAAGACCGACTTAACCTTTATCATTCACTACCCACCACATTACGATCCGACACATAAGTACCCGTACCTAATTGTGCAAGATGGGCAAGATTTCATCACATATGGCGACTTGTTTACTAAAAGTGATGCGGCGATGTTAGCTGGTACGCTTCATAGCTACATTACAATTGCAATTCCGTATGAGTCCGTCGCGCTACGAGCTGAACGTTGTCATCCTAATGGGGCATCATTCAGTAACTATCAACGCTGTATTGCCGAAGAATTAACACCTTATTTAGATGCGAAGCTGCCTTCACTGCAACTGGCACAGGGACGTTACCTCGCTGGGGTCTCACTCGGCGCCACATTTTCGTTAGCCCTTTGCTTGCGTTACCGCTTCACTTTTGGTAAAGTATGTTTATTCTCGCCTTTTTTAGATGAGACACTGCTCGAAAAATGTCGCACAACGACACCCGTTTCATTAGTCATCTCACACACTTACGGAACAGATGAGCAACACGTCGACACTACTTTTGGCGAGCCGGATTGTGATTTCACAACCCCGAATCAACAACTAGCAACCATTTGGTCCGAACAGACAGATTATACTGGTTGGACCTTTAACGGCGCCCATCTGTGGCGACATTGGTCTGATCAATTAGCGCAAAGCTTACAAGTTTTTAATGAAAAGGAGTTTTAAGAACCATGACTGTAGTTAAAATTAACCCTGAAAATACCGAGGAATTAGCAATTGTGAAAGCGATTCGTGAGAAGGTCTTTGTTGAAGAACAAAACTTTTCTCCCGATGAAGATAACGATGGTAAAGAATCTGAATGCGAACACTTCCTTGCCTACGATGATGAAACAGGTCATCCAGTCGCAACTGGTCGTTTATACATTCACGATAACCGCGGTAAATTACAACGTATTTGTGTTTTAAAAGAAGGACGTGGCAAAGGCTTTGGTCGCAAGATAATTTTAGCGATTGAACAGTCAGCCCGTGAAGAGCAGCTTGACTCTTTATACTTGTCTGCTCAAGAGCATGCTGTTCCTTTTTATGAAAAGCTTGGATTCGTTGCGACAACTGGTGAACGATACATCGATATGGGCGGTATTTGGCACATCGATATGGACTATAAAATCGCTGTACATGCCTAACAAAAAAGAGTACGACCCTCACTTCTTCCTTGAAGAAATGAGGGTCGTACTCTTTTTTTAGCTATTGACAAAGGTTACCGTTTTTTGCAAAGCAACCAATTCATCATCGAGGCAGCTGAGCGTTAGCACCTCGGCCTTGTGATAGTCAACAACCGCTCCTTTTTTGCCATAGACATCAATCTTTTGCAACTGTAATGTGGTTTTATCCTCGCCAATTAAATAGCCATTGTTCTGTTCAAAAATCGTCTGAATACGACAAAGAATAACTTTAGCCTGCAGCTGTTTACAGAGCGAATCAACAATGTTAAAGCTATTCAACTGCAATGGTAACAGCTGCGTCACTTGCTCCGAACGGCGATTTTCAATTTCAAGTAAATAAGGTTCTGCCACTTCAAGTTGTTTAATGGCTGCTGTTTCCATCACAATCAGCCCTTCTGTCCGTCCACTTGGTGCCACTAACTCGATCCCAATCCGCCGTGGATTAACCGCTACTACGACACCAATCATAAACGCGTCGTGATGATAGAGACCAATCACCCGTTGTTCATTGGCACAGGTACTCAGTTTTGCATACATGATTAGACCTTCTTTCTTTAAAAAGTTGCGACACTGACCGCCCCAGTAGCAGTTGCGATAATCGTTACTTCTGTCATTTGATTAAAGAGGCCGTGTTCAACCACACCAGTCATGTGCTTCAACTCAGTCGCTAAGGCGAGTGGCTCAGTAATCGGCTCGAACTGTAAATCAAGGATGTAATTGCCACTGTCAGTTAGGTAAGGTGTCTCGTCAGCAGAGCGACGCAACACTGGGTTATATCCTCGTTTTGCAAGCGCTCGTTCCAATTGTTGATAGCCAAACTGAACCACCTCAACCGGCAGACCGAAGGCACCTAACTGTGTGACCGTCTTTGATTCGTCGGCAATCCAAATACGTTGCTGTGCTGCTTCAGCCACAAGTTTTTCGAACAGCAGTGCACCACCGCCACCTTTAATCCCATAAACAGAGCCATCCGCCACAAAAATCTCATCAGCGCCATCAATACAAACATCAATCGTTGTTGCCTCATTAAGATCCATTAAAGGAATGTTCAGTTCTTTTGCTAAGGCTGCTGTTTGCATTGAGGTGACGACTCCAGTTACTTGTAATCCCTCTGCGACTTTCTTTGCCAAAGCCTGTAAAAAATAAAACACTGTTGACCCCGTACCTAAGCCAACTATCATGCCATCTTTAATATAGTCAACTGCCCGTTCTCCTGCTGCTTGTTTACCGTTCATTCAAAAGCCCCACCTTCAAGTTAGTTTGCTAATATTTGTTTGATAATCTCATTGACCGTTAAGTGATTGGTTACAATTGTTTCATTTGCTAAACGATAAATTTTATCGCGTTCAGTGAATAACTGTTGGATTTGAGCTGGTGTATTGGTCTTTAACAGCGGACGTGACCGTTTTAATTTGCGCGATCGTTTTTGCCACAGCTCCCAATCCATCTTCAAATAGACGGTCGTTGCTTCCTGTAAACAAGCCGTGCGAATGTTAGCATTCATAAATGCACCACCGCCAAGCGCTAAAATATGCGTCTTATTATCGCGTAATTGCGCGATAACGAGTTCTTCTTCTAACGCTCTAAAAGCCGCTTCACCTTTAGTTGCAAAAATGTCTTGCACTGACATCTTTGTCTGCTGTTCAATCAAATCATCACTATCGGCAAACGGAAGCAGCGTCCGTTTGCCTAATTCTCGACCAATGGTTGTTTTACCAACACCCATAAAACCAACTAACACGATTGTTTTTTGTTTGGTTTGCATTCGACTGCCTCCTCGTCTGTTCTTTTTGACGGTCATCCATAAAAAAAAGCAACATAAGAAGGCGCACCTCTTTATCTTGCTTGTTTCTGAAGAAGTGTGAACCGCTTAGTCATTCAGTTTAGTAACCAATGATGTGGTAACCACTATCAACATGAATGTTTTCACCTGTAATCCCACTTGCCATATCACTTAATAAGAATAATGCCGTTGTGCCGACTTCTTCTGAAGTCGTAACGCGACGCAATGGTGCGCGTTCTTCAACCATTTTTTGAGACTCACTAAAGTTCCCCACACCACGAGCAGACAACGTCCGGATTGGTCCGGCTGAAATCGCATTGACCCGAATGCCAGTTGGACCATACTCATTCGCTAAATAACGAACAGATGATTCTAAGGCCGCTTTCGCCACACCCATCAAGTTATAATTTTGAATAACGCGTTCGCCACCTAAGTACGTTAACGTAATCAGACTCGCATTATCAGCTAATAACTCCGCTTGGTGTGCTGCTCGAATAATAGCTGTAAACGAATAGGCACTAATATCAAGTGCTTGAGCAAAGCTAGCACGATCGACCGCTGAATACGCATCACCTAAAAAGTCTTTGTTAGCGAAGGCAACCGAATGTACAATCCCACTTAACTGACCCGCTTTGACTTTCAAATCAGCCACTGCTGTAGCGATATCCTCGTCACTTGTAACATCACATTTCACCATATCTGGTTCTTTATTCAAATCTGATAATTCAAGCGCTAACTTTAATAACCCTTTGGCTGAACGTTCTTTTGAGTATGAAAAAATCAATTTGGCGCCGGCTTTATCAAGTTCTTTAGCAATGCCCCAGCCAATACTGCGTTTATTTGCAACACCCATAATTAAAACGGTTTTATTTTCAAAGTTCAAATACATAATTGCCTCCTATATAACGATATTTTCCTTTTCTATTTTACATGACTTTACGATAAATAACTATCGAATTGATGTAATTAGCTCTGATTGTGCCAAGACGGCTGCCATGTCGGCAGGCAATTCACAAACAAAGCTCATTTCCTCACCGGTAAACGGGTGAATTAATCGTAGCTTTTCACTATGCAACGCCTGTCGTTTCAAACGTGTCACACTGCCCTTGTACATATCGTCACCCATTAAAGTATGACCCAAATGTTGAAAATGAACACGGATTTGATGCGTCCGTCCCGTCCGTAATTCGACGTTAACATCCGTCCAATCATGGTAATGGTTTCGCACCTGATAATGTGTTTCAGCATATTTACCATCCGCTCGCACTTCACGAATCATAATGCTACCATCTTTACGGCCGATTGGCGCAATGATTGCACCTGATTCAGCGATAGTCCCTTCGGCAAAGGCACGATAAGTCCGTTTGACGAGTCCTTGTTGGTGCAACTCACTTAAACGCGCATGCGCAAAGCGATTTTTAGCAATCAACATGATTCCCGATGTATCTTTATCAAGGCGTGAGACAATATGAATTGCTTGTTTCTCGCCGTTTTGATAGTAATGGCCCTTAATAAAATTCGCCATCGTTTGCGTTGGATGATACTGGGCCGTAATCGATGCTATTCCCGCTGGTTTATCCACGACTAAAATAAACTCATCTTCAAATAGTACTTTAAGCGGTCCAATTTCAGGGATGATCGAGTCATTTTCTTGTTCAATCGGTGTATCAACCGTAATCACATCACCAGTTGATACTTGATAGCGAACATTTTCAACCTTTTCGTTGACGCGTATTTGACCACCGCTAAATTTAATTGCCGATAACAAACGTTTAGAAATATGATGATGACTTAAAAAAAGTCCGTAATAACAAGCCATTATCGGCAGGCGTAACTGTCCATGTAAGTTTCATTCAATCGTTCCTTCTCTTAGTTAATAAATGAATTATGCACACGATTCCAAAAAGTCGATGCTTTTAATCGGGCAAATTGCACTTTTTTCGCAGATAATTCATAATCCAAACGGGTAACATTTTCATGCAGTTCCGTTTGGTGGTCAATCGTTAAAATGCACTTCGTACCACCTGTCGGAATCAGTTTAATTTTTTGTTCCTTTGGTAAAATCAACGATGAACCAATGGTTCGAAACACACGATTGTTAATCGATGCCATCTCTGTCAATTGCATCACTTCAATGGTCGGATGAATAATCGCTCCACCAAGCGAACGGTTATACGCGGTTGATCCAGTCGGTGTCGAAACACAGAGACCATCGCCGCGAAAATACTCAAACAGTTCATTTTCTAAATAAACATCGACCGCTAAAGTCCCTGAAGCCATCCGAAAAGTTGATTCATTGAGCACTAAATACTTACTTGGCTCTGCATCTTCCTTACTGAGGCGCACCTCGATTAACGGATAACTTTCAATGCTGTATTTTCCGTGTGCAATCCCTTCTGCAAGGGAATTGACTTCGTGAGGCAACCAATCCGCATAGAAGCCCAAATGGCCTGTGTGGATACCGACAAAGGCAGTATTAGCCAGACGATTTTCATAGT
Organism: Brochothrix campestris FSL F6-1037; assembly: GCF_000525915.1. GTDB lineage: Bacteria > Bacillota > Bacilli > Lactobacillales > Listeriaceae > Brochothrix > Brochothrix campestris. The sequence goes on from NZ_AODH01000029.1 coordinate 42,453, forward strand.
GATGAAAGGCATCGAGTAACGTCCCGTCTCCACCAATTGTAACGACAATATCAGGTGCATTCTCATCCTCACTTAAACCTAAAGACGTAAACCGTTCAATTAGATGGACACGTATTTCTTGCGACATTAAATCATGCCTTGTTCGAATCGCGTATTTCACTCATTTCACCTCTTATTTACATGTTTTCGATCTTTAATATGTTGGCGCTGTTGTTTTTTAATGTACAGCTGTGCCTCATGAATTTCATCACGGATATGCGACATCTCCTCATCAAGCTGAAATGCAGCTTCTGAAGCGCGTTGCAATCGTTCTTTAATTTCAATCGGAAATTCATCGCTGTATTTATAACTCAACGAATGTTCGATTGTCGCCCAAAAATTCATCGCTAATGTTCTAATTTGGATTTCAGCGATGACTTTTTTTTTCACCGTTGATTGTTTGCACGGGATACTCTAACACGACATGATACGAGCGATAGCCGCTTGGCTTTTTATTTGAAATGTAATCGCGTTCTTCAATAATTCGAAAATCATTGCGTTTCCGTAAATGATCGACAACTATGCCAATGTCCTCAACGAACTGACACATAACGCGACAGCCTGCAATATCGGTAACTTCTTCGGCAAAACGCGTATCTTCGATGTGTTTTTTTGAAGCTTTATCAATAATACTTTCAATTGGTTTTACACGTCCGGTAACAAATTCAATCGGAGAGTGTTTGCCCTCTAATTTATATTGTGTGCGAATACCTTTTAATTTCATTTTCAACTCAGCCACAGTCTGTTGATATGGCGCTAAAAATCCATCCCAATCTTCCATTGAATTCACCTCTGTTTAATGTTACGCTACTTTTACAGTTTACCATATTTCTTAGCTTTAGTACGCTTATTCCCTCAACTTGAAAGGTGGATTTTATCATGCAAGAACGCGAAATCGAATTCAAAAACCTACTGACAAAAACAGAATACACTGCCTTATTGGCTCATTTTAAAACAGCAGCGGCGACGACGATTACACAAACAAACAGTTATTTTGACACACCAGATTACCAACTAAAAGAGCAGCACTGCGGCTTGCGTATCCGAACCTTTGCAACGAAACAAAACGAACTGACCTTAAAATCACCCCTACCTGTTGGCTTGCTTGAAACAACCGCTTTCTTAAGTGATGAGCAAACGAACGACATCCTCGCCGGCAGCCCATTACCTCAAGGTGAAGTATATGATGCCCTCATCGCCCGTGGTATTGACCCTCAAGCGATTGTCTGTTTCGGCAGTTTAACGACCGAGCGGATTGAATGCAGCTATCAATCAGGATTACTCGTGTTAGATCACAGCCGCTATTTAGGCCAAGAAGATTATGAAATCGAATTCGAAGTACCGGATGAACAAATCGGGCAACTCGAATTCAATGCCTTATTAGAGGCCTTTTCAATTAAACAACAGCCAACTTCTAACAAAGTCGCTCGTTTTATCAGGCGCTTAAAGAGGTGAATTAGCAACAAAGGTACCGCTTTCACTCACAGTCCATTCTCATTTGTTTTTAATTTCCAAAGCAAATTAATTGTCCAATTGTCATTTGATTGCTAAAATGAAGTTACATTAAATATTAGGACAAGGTGATTACACTATGTTGAACTCGTTGAATCAGCGCTCATTCCATCCACAGACACGAACTGAAAAACCATTAGAACTTTATCTCTTTTTCAATCCTTTAAATGAAAGTTCTTGGGAATTAGAACGCATTATTCGCAAAGTAAAAACTAAATACGCCCCTTATTTTAAACTAAGATACGTCCTTCATCTCGAAGCGTGTATCAGTTGTGACAAACAAGAAGGTTATCGAACAATTTTTTATGCGATTAAAGCAGCTGAGCTACAAGGTCATCGTCTTGGAACTGAATTTATCCAACGATTGTTCGACCATCTCTACCTTGCTAAAGAGACAATCACTAATCAGCAGACACTGCTTGAAATCGCTTCACAGTCGGGCTTGGATATGAATGAATTCCAACTTGATCTTGCTTCTACTATTACAGAAAAAGCCTATTTATGTGATCGTTCAATTGCAGCTGAAATGGATGTGACTCAATCTCCATCCTTAGTTTTCTTTAACCGATACCATGAAGAAGAAGGCCTTAAAATTGAAGGCTTACACTCGCTTGATATTTATCAACATATCTTCCGTGAATTACTACAGAACGAGCCCATTACAGACATCAATCTTTCAATTGAACAGTGCATCCGTTTACTTCGTTTTTCCAATTGTGACGAAATTGCTCGTCTGCTCAATATTTCTGAAAAGCAAGTTACGTGTGAACTTAAAAAACTCTGCCTTCAAAACAAAGTGAGAAAAACGATTACTCAACAAGGTATCCTCTGGAAAATCAACTAAACAAACGCCCTCACAGTAGCTTAGATACTTACTGCCGGGGCGTTTTTTATTCGTTTATTTGTCGACACATGCTTTCGAGTACGCCTTCTTTTAAACCACATTCACTAAACACTAGTTGTGGACTATCAATATATCTTAGCAATACTTTCAACGGCGCTAATCCCGCGACAATCGTCTCTGACCGTTTCTTCCCTAGTGCAGGGATTGCTTGTCGTTGTAAAAGCGTGCTTGACTGGATAGTTGCGATAATCGCTAACACTTCCGCCGTATCCATCACCTGAGCGTGGACAGTTTCTTCAGTACCATTTGCAACGCGAGCAACACTCCGATTCGACCCACCGACAGCAACACAAGGAACACCTTTGGCTTCCTGTAAAAAAATGAGCTGCTCAAACGCTGTTTCAAGCTGAGTTTCCATTTGAATGAGACGTTCACTTGACCATTCGTAGGTGGCTGTACCGAATCTATTTGTTAACGTAACTGCCCCCATCGGAAGGCTGACTAAGGCGCTTATTTCACCCCTCTTCATATAAATAAGCTCACAGCTACCGCCACCTGTATCAATAATCACGGCCTCTTGTAGATTAGGTAGGCCCTTCTTAACACCGAGAAAGTCATAGGTAGCTTCTTCTTCCCCCGTAATAAGAGCCATCTTAATCCCTGTCTCACTAGCTATTCGCTCAAATAAAACGGCACGATTGACGGCACGTCTCGCTGCTGCGGTTGCAATTGCCTGATATCGCTGAACACCTAAACGTTTCATAATCTTAGAAAATCCTGCCAGTACAACCACTGCCTCAGCTATTTTTTCGGTTGCAATCACACCACCAGAACTCATTCCCTCGCTTAACCGTGTGAATGCTGTATGTTTTGCAATGACCCTTGTCTCCTCGTTTGTAAGCGTTTCGTAAATTGTTAAGCGAATGGCATTTGATCCCATATCAATGATTGCAATTACTGTCATAACCAGTCTCCTTAGTCAGAAAATTTAAACAACTAATTCTAATATAGCAAAAAACAATCTTTTTCTCAAATGCGTGTGAATTCATCAATCCTACTATTTATTTTGACTAGTTATATATTGCTATCCGCGAACTTTTGTAATACAATTGTAATGTTAATGTAACCAAAAAGAAATAAAAACAGCTATTATACATCGAAAAGAGGACTCAAATGAATAATAAAAAAAAACTTTTACTTGCCTGGACTCGACGGCTTACGCGCGGTAGCCATCCTCGTTGTTTTTGCTTATCATCTTCATGCCCCGTGGGCGCAAGGTGGTTTTATTGGCGTTGATATTTTCTTTATCTTATCGGGCTATTTAATTACCTCTGCGATTTTACGTGAATGGCAGCAAACACAATCGTTTGACTTTAAAAAATTTCTTTACCGCCGCTTCAAGCGCCTTATTCCAGCTGTTTATTTTCTAATTATCGTTGTTGTCGTCTATGTTTTACTGTTTAAACCTGTCATTTTGCATACCTTACGTGGCGATGCCCTTGCAAGCCTATTTTATTCAAGTAACTGGTGGTTTATTTTTCATGACGTTAGTTATTTTGATTCTTTCGGTGCGGGATCGCCCTTAAAAAACCTTTGGTCGCTCGCGATTGAGGAACAATTTTACTTTGTCTGGCCCATTATTTTACTCATATTACTCAAATATTGTCAAAACAAGAAACAATTGCTTGGGGTGGTCGTTGTAATGATTATCCTATCGATTAGTTTGATGGCTTGGCTCTTCGTTCCTGGCAGTGATCCCAGTAGGGTTTATTACGGTACAGACACCCGTTGTTTTGCACTTCTATTTGGTGCCCTTTTAGCGATTGCAATACCAACTAATCGGCTTTTAAAGCCATTACCTGCAACTGCTGTAAAAACGCTTAATTATATTGGCTTAGGCGCTTTCACCCTTTTATTAATAGGAGTACTAACCCTTTCTGAACTAAGTTCTTTTCTTTACTATGGTGGTTTTGTCCTCGTTGCATTTTTAGCAATGATTGCGGTTTTCGTCTCTGCGCACCCATTAACGATTTGGTCGAAAATATTGGCAACTCCTCCCTTACACTATTTTGGCACGCGTTCATATAGTCTTTATTTATGGCACTATCCCGTTATCATTTTAACGACACCTATTACTGCAGCTGGAGTCTTTTCTCCCACTCGATCACTGCTTCAATTCAGCATCACACTCGTGTTAGCAGAATTATCTTTTCGCTACGTTGAAGCACCCATTCGACAACATGGCTTTAAACATGTGTTTCGTCACTTTCTACCACAACAATTCAAACAAACACAGCCGCTTCTCAAAAGTTGTTTCATTGCACTGATTGTTCTTTTTGGTATCGCACTTGGAAATGTAATGACTATTTTTGAAGAACCCACTCCAAAACCAATAACAACAGTTAAAATTACACAGAAAGCTTCAAAAAAAAACACCACCGACACAGACTAATAAGCGCTCTTATCAACAGTACTTATTTATTGGTGATTCTCTCGCCATCGATATTAGTGATAAACTATCTAAGACCTTAACACCGATTACAATTGATGGTGCAATCGGACGACAAATGGTAGAGGCAACGATAATTGCACAACATTATCGCAGCTTCGACACTAGTAAAACAGCTATTTTTTTAGCACTCGGTACAAATGGAACGTTCTCACAGAGCGCTTTGGATAACGTTATTAAACAGTTCGTTAACGCACATGTCTATTTGGTAAACACACGCGTGCCACGAAAATGGGAATCAGCTGTCAATCATTTATTAGCGAAAACAGCCTCTAAAAACAAACAAGTATCCTTAATCAATTGGTATGATACCGCTATTTCACATCCTGAATACTTCGCACCAGACGGTGTCCATTTAGAAAAAAGTGGCATCGAGGCCTATGTGAACTTAATAGAAGACAGCCTTTCTTCAACTTAAATCAGCAACACTTAGGTCGATGCTTCAGATTGTAGACACGATCGAATTAAACTGCTTTTTCTTTCAAATCTTAATACAGTGACTTTGCCTACGAAATGAACACTATCCTTTAGTTACATCAGCTAAGTGCTTTTTTCATTTTCGTTATAGGCACGATGAGCGAGTAACGGTGCATGTACTGATAGTATGTAATCGCGATTGAGCAAGTCGTAACGACCTAGAATAGCCTTTATTTTCAGTCACAAGCAGAAGACGACACCATAAACGGTGTCGTCTTCTGCTTGCTTATTTTTGATAATAGTTCTCTAAAATTGGTTTGGTTAGCTCTACTATTTTTTTTGTTTTTAAGGTTTTTATTCGATTTTTCAACCATTGTGACTGAGACATAGGATGCCGTTGTTGTATCAAACGCGAGTACAAAACTATTTTCATCACCTTTTGTATCTTGCTTATCTTTGATTTCTGCGGTTCCTGTTTTAGCCGCAATTTCTTGTCCTGTTGTTTGAAGCCCGTGCGCGGTTCCAGCTGTGCGGTTGACTGTTTCATATAAGGCTTTTGTGACTGTATTAGCAGCAGATTTTGTAAACACCGCCTTATCCTTTCGCTTATCTTTCACTTCTAAATGAGGATAAACAATCGCACCATCATTGGCGAATGCCGAATACATTGTCACTTGATCGATTGGTGTCATTAAGAGCTCTCCTTGCCCGTATGCAGTATCCGCTAGTAAGATATCAGTATCGATACCTTTATTAGATAGTTGCGCCTTATCCATCTCTAGTGGCAATTTAAGCGACTCGTCAAACGGAAGTTTTTCTAAGCCTGCCTCAAATCGTTTTTGACCGATTGTCAGTGCTTCTTGAGCAAAGTAAATATTATCTGAATACACAAGTGCAGCGGTCATATTGACCTGCGGCACGTCTGAGACACGGGTGACAAAATAATCACCCCATGACTTATCTTGTTGCCATTTCAAGCCACTAATTGCTTGTGCTTGCGTTGGATCAATCACCTTCGCATCAAGCCCAATCGCAGCCGTAATTGTTTTAAAGGTTGATCCGGGGGCAAAACGAGCCGTATAGCGCGCTAAAAACGGAAGATTTTTGTTCGCCGCTAGTTTTTGATACGCCGCCGTACTGATACCAGCTGTCATTTCATTAGGGTCATACGACGGTGAACTGACTAGCGCCGTTAAACCACCCGTTTTAGGATCCAACGCCGTATAAGAGCCAACTGTCTCTTTTAATTGGGCATACGCTTGTTTTTGTAGCTCGCCATCAATCGTGAGTTGAATGTTTTCACCTGCAACAGCTTTTTGCGACTGTATTTCATCAGCTTTGCCTGTCACATCATTAGTGACTGTAATCGTCCCACCGTTTTTGCCTTTTAGACGTGTGTTGTAAGTTGCTTCTAACCCAGCCTTACCAATTAAGTCACCGGCTTTGTAGCTCGGTTCCTTATCGATATCTGCAGCTGAAACCTCACCAACATAACCAATCAAGTGGGCTGCAGCTGCTCCATACGGATAAAAGCGTGCTGTTACTTCATTCATAGTGACACCATTAATATCATCGGGTACTTTGAAACTGAGCGGCACAATTTTCAAAGGAATGAAGCTTTCATCGTTCACCCATTCTTGAGCTAATTCTTGCTCTAACGTTTTTTTCTCTAACTTAAATAAGGCCGCAATTGCGGTTAAATTTGCTTCTTTCCCCTTACCTTCAGTTAGTTGTTTCGGATAAAGGCCTGCTTGTTTTTGACGCTTATTATAGGCTAAGTTATTGCCTGCAACATCTGTGATTGCACCTCGTACAGCTTCATCTTCGCTAACCGCAATCTTATCACCTGGCGACATAAAGGGAATAATCAAACTTGGTTCCCAAACAACTTTTGCTTCACCGTCTGTCTTTACTACAGTCCCTTTATATTTCATCTTATTCGTCCAGCCTAAAAATGTTTTAAAACGAGCTGTATAACTAAATTCATACGTATCTGTCGCTTTATTTTGGATCATTTTAATAGCACTCACCTGTGTTTTCGTTGTTTCAATACTCGAAAACACATTTTTATAACGCGCGACAACCGCTTTGCTATTTTTTTCATCATTCGTTTTTTTGACGCTAATTAACGGTGCCAATTTATCGTAATCTTGACTTTCAATCGCTTCGATAAAGGCCGTCGCGACTTTTTCTTCCTTACTCGTACGATTGCTTAACATCACAACTAATACTACGATAGCCACCACAACGATGGCTCCTACTATGATTAGTTTTTTACTTTTCATGTCTTCACGTCCTCTCTCATCGGTATCATTATAACTTAAAGTAGACATATAAAAAAATAAAAAGAGACAGTTGATTAATATCAACTGTCTCTGTTTGTAGACAAAGTCTAAACAGACTTCCTTTTCTTTGTAATACTATTACAGTGACTTTGTTTACAAAATGACTTGACTGAAAAGAAACGGTGTTATATCCTCTCGTTCTAGTAGGCACGACGAGCGAGTGACTGTGCGCGTACTGATGGTACGTAATCCCGAGCGAGCAAGTCGTAACGACCTAGTACAGCGTTTATCTTCAGTCTCAGAGACAAAGTCCTTAGAATCCCTAATTAATTTATAACACTTTATTTAAAAAGTCGCTGGTCCGTGGATTTTGAGGTTTTGTAAAGACCTCATCCGGATGACCTTCTTCAACAATATAACCACCGTCCATGAAAATAACACGGTCGCCAACTTCTTTCGCAAAGCCCATCTCATGTGTGACAACGACCATTGTCATACCTTCTTTGGCTAAATCTTTCATCACTTGTAACACTTCACCAACCATCTCAGGGTCAAGCGCTGAGGTCGGTTCATCGAAAAGCATAATGTCAGGGTTCATTGCTAATGCACGAGCAATCGCGACACGTTGTTTCTGACCACCAGATAAGGTTTGAGGGTAAACATTCGCCTTATCCGCTAAACCAACCCGATCTAATAATTTCAAACCATTCGCTTTGGCTTCGGCTTTCGACATTTTTTTTCAGCTCAGTTGGAGCTAACGTTATGTTTTCGAGCACTGATAAGTTAGGGAATAAATTAAAATGTTGGAATACCATACCGATATGTTCTCGCACCTTATTGAGGTTGATTTTTTTATCGGTTAAATCCTTGCCATCAACGATAACATTACCTGCTGTGATTTCTTCAAGTTTATTTAAGCAGCGTAAAAAGGTACTTTTCCCTGAACCAGAGGGCCCGATAACACAGACCACTTCGCCTTGTTCAATTGCAACGTCAATGCCTTTTAACACTTCAAGTTGACCGTATGATTTTTTTAATTGTTTAACGTTTAACTTTGCCATTTGCCATTCTCCTTTCGAGGAAATCAGATACTTTCGTTAAGCACATGATGACGATAAAGTACATAATCCCGACAATTAACCAGATTTTTAATGATTCTAAATCACGAGCGATAATGATTTTACCACTTTGAGTCAATTCATAAATACCGATAATTGAGAGTATTGATGTATCTTTTAAGGTCATAACAAACTGGTTCACGAACGATGGAATCATCACACGAATTGCTTGTGGGATGATGACACGGCGCATCGCTGTTTTATAAGGTAAACCTAAACTGCGGGCTGCTTCCATTTGACCACTATCAACTGATTGAATCCCTCCACGGACAATTTCAGCCATGTAAGCTCCAGCGTTAAGGCTTAAGGTAATAATACCTGCAGCGAAGGCTGAGAGACGGAAGTCAAAGGCAGTTGGTACACCAAAGTAAATAAAGAATGCTTGAACAATCAATGGTGTCCCACGGAAGATATCAATGTAAATAATACTAATCCAACGCACAAACGGATTGGCCGATACACGCATGAAACCAAAGAGAATACCGACGACTGAAGCAATCGCTAAAGAAATCGCTGTCAGTAAGATGGTCATCCCTAAACCTTTCATTAAATCCGGATAGTTCGCTTTAATCAGTCCAAAGAACGTCTTATCTTTAGCCACTGTTTCGGCTTTATCCGTTTTCAAGTAAGTGTCTTGTATTTTTTGATACTCGCCACTCGTTTTAATGTTCGCTAAGCCTGTATTAAAGGCAGTTAATAAATCAGCGTTTTTATTTTTACCGACTGCAAAGCCGTATGAATTACCTTTTTCTTTATCTGTCACTAATTTCAGACCGTTGCCGTTTTTAACACCGTAAGCAAGTACCGGATAATCATCGAACACGGCAACTGAGTTGCCGGTCTTCACATCATTGTACATGCTGTCTGAGTCATCAAAGGCAACCGGTGTGAAATCATATTTTTGCTTAATTGAGTTGGCGAAGGTTGCACCTTCTGTGCCGGTTTTAACCGCTACTCGTTTGCCTTTTAAGTCGTCATATGAAGTCACCTGATCATCATCTTCTGCTACCGCCATGACAACACCCGAATCAAAATACGGATCAGAGAAAGCAAATTTGGCTTTACGTTCTGGCGTAATGCTCATTCCTGCAATCACAGCATCCACTTGATTGGATTCTAATGCTTGTACAGCCGAATTAAAGCCGACTGATTTAATTTCGTACATAAAGTTTTGGTCTTTAGCAATTGCTTTAACAAGATCCATATCAATCCCAACGAATTCACCTTTTTTGTTGACAAATTCGAACGGTGCAAACGTCGTATCTGTTGCTATTGTATAAGTTTTATCACGATCAAGCGTCACTTGTTTCGATGCTGATGACTGTGTCTCACCTAAGTATGTACTAATAATCTCATCGTATTTACCCGACGCTTTTAAGTTAGCTAAGCCTTTGTTGAATTTTTTCAGCAATTCTTCGTTACCTGTTTGATTCAAGGCAAAACCGTATGAATTCCCCTTTTCTTTTGGAGTAACAATTTTCAAGCCATTGCCTTCGTTAACGCCGTATGCTAATACGGGATAATCGTCAAAGACTGCCACTGAATTACCGGCTTTAACATCATCATACATGTTAGCAGAGTCATCAAAGGTTACTGTTTTAAAACCGTATTTAGCTTTAATTGATTCAGCAAAAGTTGCCCCTTCTGTTCCGGTTTTAATGGCAACGCGTTTCCCTTTTAAATCTTGATAACTTTTGACTGTATTATCTTTATCGGCAACTGCCATAACAATTCCTGAGTCAAAGTAAGGATCAGAGAAACTGAATTTTGCTTGACGTTCAGGTGTGATACTCATACCTGCAATAACGCCATCCACTTGTTTTGATTCTAGCGCTTGCACAGCTGCATTAAATCCGAGTGGTTTTATTTCAACTTTGAAATCTTGGTCTTTTGCTATCGCCTGTAACAGGTCCATATCAATACCAACATATTCACCTTTATCCTTGTATTCGAACGGAGCAAATGTCACATCAGTTGCGATTGTGTATGTTTTTTGTGCTGAGTCTTTCTCATTTGAACAACCCATCGCAATTACTGTCACGATTAGTAGTAATAATGATAGCATTGTTAACTTTGTTAGTTTTTTCATCATATCCTCCCTTTCAAAAATAATAACCTATACTTGATAGTAACATAAGTTTAATTTATTGAAAACGAGTTATAATGCGTCACAAAAGGCCGTTTCTAATGAATAATCCAATCTATTATCGTTCTTTCCTTATATAACAAGCTTTTTAAAAAGTGATTATTCTGACATTTTTAAAAAAAATGTTAGATAATCTCACAAGAAAAAAAGCATCCCTTAGAAAAAGGGATGCCACAGTATTTGTCAGTATTAGCCGCTTGGCTGTTGGCACTGATTTCACTTTTATTTCTTCGCCATAATTTCTTCAAACTCACTTAAGCGCGTCTCAAATACCTTTAAGGCATCTTCAATCGGTTTAGCTGTCGTCATATCAACACCAGCTGCTTTCAATACATCAATCGGATAATCAGAGTTACCTGCCTTTAAGAAAGTCAAATAGCGGGCCACGGCTGGTTCGCCTTCGGTTAAAATATGTTGCGCTAAGGCCGACGCTGCTGAAAAACCAGTGGCATATTGGTACACATAATAATTGTAATAGAAATGAGGAATTCGTGCCCACTCATAACCAATCTCTTCATCGTGTACCAGTGTATCACCGTAATACTTTTTATTAATACCATAGTATAATTCCGTTAAAAACTCAGCCGTTAACGCCTTGCCAGCTTGATCAGCAAGATGTATCTCATGCTCAAATTCAGCGAACTGCGTTTGACGGAAAACAGTCCCTTTAAAGCCATCTAAGAAATGATTAATGATATACGCTTGGATTTTTTCATCTTCATATGTTTTCAGTAAATAATCCGTCAATAAATTTTCATTAGTCGTTGATGCTATTTCTGCTAAGAAGATAGTATAGTCTCCGTAGACAGCTGGTTGATTGTTACGTGTTAAATAACTGTGGACACTGTGACCAAATTCATGCACTAGCGTATACAAATTATCTAACGTATCATGCCAGTTTAAGAGGATAAAAGGATTCGTTCCGTATGAGCCACCCGAGTAGGCACCACTGCGCTTGCCTTTGTTTTCAACGACGTCAACCCAGCGTTTATCAAAACCTTCTTTTAAAATACTGACATATTCTTCGCCGAGAGGTGCGAGCGCCGCAATTGTCACAGCTTTTGCTTCCTCATAAGTGAACGATAATTCGTCAACATCTGCAACTAACGGTGTATATAAATCATAAACATGGAGTTCATCCACAGCTAGCACCTGTTTGCGTAAACGTACATAACGGTGAAGTAAGTCAACGTTATTGCCTACAGTTTCCAACAATGTTTGATGAACCGTTTGCGGAATGTTATTACTAAACACCGCAGCTTCACGCGCGTCAGTAAATTGTTTAACTTCCGCACGGAAATTATCTTCTTTAATTTGCCCAGTTAATGTCGAGGCAAACGTATTTAACAATGCTTTATATGTTTGATAAACGTTTTGAAACGCGTCACGACGGACGCGACGGTCTTTACTTTCTAACAGTGGCCCATATAAGCCATGGGTGATTTCAACCGTTTCACCATTTTCATCTTCAATCGACGGAAAACGAAGGTCCGCGTTATTTAAAATACCGAATGTATTTTGTGAGGCATTTAAAACTTCACCCGCTTTTGCTAATAACGCTTCTTCTTTATCTGATAGCGTATGCGCACGCTTATTTGTGATTTTTTCTAATTCATGGGCATACACACGTAATTGCGCTGATTCGTATACGTAGGTAGCAATTGTTTCATCCGCAACCGCTAGTAGTTCGGGTTCCATAAATGATAAAGCTGCTGACGCTTTAGATGCCAATGATTCGGCCCGACTATTTAACGCCTGATAGACGGTGTTCCCGGTATCTTGATCATGCTTCATGCTCGCATAGACATAAACTTTTGATAGTCTAACGACTAGTTCATCACTAAACTGTAAGGCTGACAACAGTTGGTCTGCCGATTCAGCAAGGGTTCCTTTGAAACGCACTGCCTCGTCTGTCAATTGTTGTACGGCTTTAAATTCGCTTTCCCAGCTTTCATCTGATGTAAAAATTGTTGTTAAATCCCACGTGTCTTCAACCGGTACTTCTGTACGTAAAACCACTTTTGTTGCCATTTTTATCAGTCCTTTGTCTTAGTATGTGTCTATTATCCAACATCGCTGTCGTTTGTGCAACATTAAAACCTTTTATTAATAGATTATTCTGACTATCTTGTGCTTTCCTTCTGGACGACTCGTGTTAAAAGTGACCACTCTCTCGTCTGTTCGATGCGATTAAAACCAATGGGAGCGACGATTTGATACTGACCACTTTGATACGTTAGTTTGTTGAGTTGCCGCAATACGCGCAAATAAATTATTACTAATTGATAGCTATCGGGTGTCATCGTCACAAAGGATTTCGGTTTAATCACTTCATACCACCATCTGTGCAACTCACTTTCCGAGTAACTTTTCCGCTGATTAAAGCACTGGATTAAGTGATACTGCCAGACAAAGGCAGGTGTTTGAATGAACCACTGCTGTGGTAATTCGACCCCGACAAAATAAGGAAAATACTGCAGATGTTCTTTTCGATGATAGAGATATGAGCGAAACGAGCGATTACTTTTACTATTAAAACGATTGATTTGTATTTGACGCTTTAACTCACTGTATTGTCTCCGCGGATGATGCACTTGTTCTTTTGGTCGAAATAACCAGCGTGATAGTTGACGATAGGTTATCTCCGCCACCTTTACTCTCCGCTGTCTGGCATAAAAAAACTGACCGTGTTGCTGTTGTAAGCTATCGTAACTGATGAATTGCTGTGTCGTTGGTGAATAAGCAATGAGGTAAAACCCCAACTGCTGATGATACGAAATCAGCCCACCAATAAAGCGGCTGATTACAACCGTTTTATTGTTATCCTGTAGTTCTCCAATTAACCAAGTAACTCGTAATCCAATTGAATGGTATGCTAGGGTTCGTTTAATTAGTTCCTCATGGGTTGTATGCGACAATTGATATTCAAGCACATGGTTATTTCCTGGGACATAAAGATCTGCCCGCTTTTTTATCGCTTTAAAATAAAACTCACTGTGAACCTCATCTGTTTGAGAAATCCAAGCATGTAACGTTTTTTTCATCGTTAAATGGTGTTCACTTTCACCACTCTGACAAGACTGACCTTGTCGATGCGCAAAATGCGGCCGATTACTCATGCCACGTTTAATCACACAACGTGCGCCACAGCTCGGGCAATAATAAGTTTCCGACTCTTTTGCTTGATCGATTTGTATCAGTCGTGACGCTTGGTTATGAGCTAGTTGCATAATATCCCTCCAATCCTTATTCAACATAACTCCTCTTTCATCCTAAAAAAATAGCAGTCTTTCTTTGGCAAAGCCAAAGAAAGACTGCTATTTTTTAGGATGATTT
>NZ_AODH01000030.1 GCF_000525915.1 Brochothrix campestris FSL F6-1037
GCTTAAGTCTGTTTTGTTTTTGAGAAGTAATTTCCAATACGCTTTGAGTTTACGATAAATCTTTTTATCTTCTGAGTTTGAAGTATCATAACGGTTCATGAGTTTAATGCGTGTTTGATTAAGGGAACGTGTTACTAATTGGGACAAATGAAAACGATCGATGATGGTATCTGCATTTGAGAACACCTCTTTAATTAAAGACCCGTAAGGGGCGTTCATATCGATGACAATCGTTTTTACAGAAGCTCTCGCTTCAGATGAATAATTTGAAAAGTAATCTCTGAGATGATGTAATCTTCTAGATGGGAGGATATCAATGATTTCATATTTTTTCGCATCAGTGAAAATTCACCAACACCATAAATTATAGAACCGAAATAATTGTTAACCCTCCAAAAAGGTTCTTTTTTGGAGGGTTTTTTAGTTTGGCTTAAAGAGACGGAGTGCTTAACGAATATGCGTGCATTATGGCCAGTCTAGCAGTGTCAAAGCGCGAGAATCAGTTATAACACAGGCACTGATTGTTGCTATACTTAAAAGAAAAAAGGAGTCGCCATGATTATTCTCGGTTATGTGTTGAGTTCGTTTATTTATTGGAGTGCCACGGCTTATGCAACGGAAAATACCTTATGGCGTCGACGTTCACGCTGTGATGACTGTGGTTCAATCCTACAGTGGTGGCAACTCATACCAATCGTTAGTTTCTGCGCTTTACGCGGACGCTCTGTTTGTTGTCAGCAACCACTAAAATGGGTTTACCCATTGAGTGAATTGGTTGTTGTTGCTGTTCTGGTTCCAATTGGTTTTGATATGAGTGTCAGTGCAATTGTTCAAGGCAGTGTCTATCTTGTGTTAATTTGGCTCTCGTTTGTCGATTGGCAGAGTTACCATGTTCCGCTCCCAATGGTGATTTTTTTGGCGTTATTATTGGTTAGTTTACATGGTACAGCTGTAATAGCAGTTTTCGTTATTAATGGGGCAGTTTGTTTGTTGCTGTGGCTGAGTGCTAACCGTGCGATTGGTAGTGGTGATATTTGTTTGTTTTTAGCCTTAGGGTGGGGAGTGCCACCATTACAATTTATTTGGTTAATCGGCTTAGCAGCAGCACTTGGTCTCGTGTGGACAATGCTCAAACGCCAACGTCAGCCGATTCCCTTTGTGCCGTTTATTAGCATGGCTTATTTTATTATGACAGGAGGTGTTTTTGATGGTGGATTCGCTAGTTGAACAACCACGTGAGCGTTTAATCGCGTATGGGGCAGAACAATTATCCACGCAAGAATTATTAGCGATTATCTTGCAGACAGGTACAGTTAAACATTCGGTTTATCAATTAGCAACAAATGTTCTACGGCAGTATGAAACGCTCAGTCACTTACAACAGGCCTCTCATAAAGAATTGATGACCATAGAAGGTATCGGTCCAGTTAAAGCGACCCAAATACTAGCAATGCTCGAAATGGGCAAACGTTTAGCAGTTGAATCGTTTGTGCATAAGCAATCGATTGAATCGCCAGAAGAAGCAGTCGGAATCGTCTTGCCAAAAATGCGCTATTTGACGCAAGAACATTTCATTTGTATGTATTTAGATAGTAAACATCAGTTTATTCACAGCGAAACGCTCTATATCGGTGGTTTAAATGAGGTATTAATTTCACCACGTGAAGTGTTTTTAAAAGCGTTGCACTATAA
The DNA here is from genome assembly GCF_000525915.1 of Brochothrix campestris FSL F6-1037. Classification (GTDB taxonomy): domain Bacteria; phylum Bacillota; class Bacilli; order Lactobacillales; family Listeriaceae; genus Brochothrix; species Brochothrix campestris. Next base: position 1,693 of record NZ_AODH01000030.1, read on the forward strand.
TGCGGCTAATGTTATTTGCTTTCATAACCATCCATCGGGTGATATTAGGCCGTCTAAGGCCGATATAAGCGCAACAAAACGCTTGCGTGAGAGTGGTGAACTGCTTGGCGTGCGATTAGTCGATCATATCATTATTGGTGATGGTGATTTTTATAGTTTTAGTCGCGGTGACTATTAACTGATTGCGAATGAAGATAGTAACAGTAGCAATTAAAGGAACGAGTGTTCTAATTTTGTTGAAAATAAGCTGAAACGAGGGTTATGCGGTTATTTATTCAGCTTTTAACACACAATTCATTTAAAAAGAGTTAAGGCTATGTTAAAATAATTAAGATAGCGCGGAGGTTGTCTTAATGATTGATAATTGTCCTATCTTTAAATGTCTCAGCAGTCTGTCTATTTCATCAGAAAAGAGGCGCTATACATGGTCTGCCACAGTCATTGGCTGAAGGTATGATATAATGAATTAAGTAGTGACGGTAACAATGAGCACGTTAATCATTTCATAAATGTAAATTAGATAACTATAAAAATTACCATTAAAAAAGGAGTCTGGAAAATGTTTAGTTTTGGGAGTAAAGATATCGGTATCGATTTAGGAACCGCGAATACATTAGTCTATGCAAAAGGAAAAGGGATTGTTTTACGCGAACCATCTGTCGTAGCAATCAATAAAGATTCAGGTCAAATCGTAGCGGTCGGTAGTGATGCTCGCAATATGATTGGTCGTACACCAGGAAATATTGTCGCGATTCGTCCAATGAAAGATGGTGTTATTGCTGATTACGATATTACCGCGGCGATGATGAAATATTACATTGATAAATTGAATAAAGGCATGGGTCTTGGCAAACCACACGTGATGATTTGTATTCCCGTTGGTGTAACAGGCGTTGAGGAACGAGCTGTCATAGATGCAACGCGTCAAGCGGGAGCACGTGATGCTTATACAATCGAGGAACCGTTTGCGGCAGCGATTGGTGCGGGCTTACCAGTTTGGGAACCAACAGGTAGTATGGTAGTAGACATTGGTGGTGGTACGACAGAAGTGGCAATTATTTCACTTGGAGGTATTGTAACTGCTGTCTCAGAACGTACCGCTGGTGATAAGCTCGATGAAGCAATCGTCAACTACATCCGTAAAACATATAATCTCCTCATTGGTGAACGTACTGCCGAAGCAATTAAAATGGAAATTGGTTCAGCAAATCCAGAAGGTTTAGAAAAACAAACAACTGATATTCGCGGACGAGACCTTGTAACAGGGCTGCCTAAAACAATCGAGATTACTGCTCAAGAAATTTGCACGGCTTTACACGATTCAGTGATGCAAGTAATTGATGCTGTTAAAACAACTTTAGAGAGTACTCCGCCAGAATTGGCTGCCGATATTATGGATCGAGGTATTGTCTTGACAGGTGGGGGTGCTTTATTACACAATATCGACCGTTTGATTTCCGAAGAAACAAACATGCCTGTTGTGATTGCTGAAGACCCATTAGACTGTGTAGCAGTTGGGACAGGTAAATCATTAGATAACATTAACTTGTTCAAAAACGCAAAAAAAGGTAGATAGTCAGAATGAATAAGACAGTGTACATGACTGTCTTATTCATTCTTTATAACGCGATAAAATTAAATATGTTGAGGTGTTGGTACTATGCCACGTTTTTTCTTAAATAAACGTTTATTAATACTACTTGTAGCAGTAGTGTTATTTGTAAGTCTGGTTGGTTTTACCTCACGCGACCGTGAGAATGCCTCTTTACCAGAATTGTTTGTGTATGATGTTGTGGGGTTTGCCTCGAATATCATCTCTAAACCGGTCAATTTTGTTGTTGGTCTCTTTGATGGTGTAAGAGATTTAACTTCAACCTATGAAGAAAACAAATCACTAAAAGAGCAAGTCGAACAGTTGGGCCAACTTCAAAGTGATGTGGTAACGTTAAAACGAGAAAATAAGGACTTGAAAAACCAGTCTGATGTCAAAAAAACACTATCAGAATTTGAACCGATTTCCGGTTTAGTTATTTCGCGTGACCCTGATGGTTGGTTCGATCAAGTAACAATCAATAAGGGTTCTTTAGATGGTATTAAGCCTAATATGGCTGTTACAACTGGCAAAGGATTGGTCGGTAAAATTAAATCAGTCAGCGCAAAATCATCGTCTGTTGAATTGTTAAGCTCATCAGACTCGCGCACACGCATTAGTGCGGCGGTGCAGTTAGGTGAGAATAAAAAGGCGTATGGTATTGTTAGTGGCTATAATAAAGAAGAAAACACGATACAATTGACACAATTACCGATTGATCAAAAATTCAAAAAAGGTCAAAAAGTAGTGACAACAGGTTACGGTGGTCGTTTTCCAGGTGGTCTACTTGTCGGTGAAATTGAAAGTGTCGAAAATGATCAGTTTGGTTTATCACAAACAGCAAATATAAAAACTGAGGCAGATTTATATGACTTTGATACAGTACTCGTTGCAAAAAGAACGATTGATACTGAGTCATAGGTGAGGAGTGCTTAGTATGAAAAAAATACCTGCAAGAATACTACTTCCCATCATAATGGGACTGTGTTTTATTTTAGAAAATACAGTCAGCTTTTATTTTGCGCACACGCTTTTTTATGGGGCAACGAAATACATTCCTCATTTTATTATTGTCATGCTTATTATGATGGTGGCGTATATACCTCGTAACCAAGTGCTTGTATACGCGTTAATTCTTGGATTGATTTATGATGTTTATAACATTGGCATTATCGGCGTGTACTTTGCAGTATTTCCGGTAGTTGTCTACATCAGTGGGAAATTGTTACACTATTTACAAGGATCCTTTCTAATGGTGTTACTTGTGTCTATTTTTGGCGTTGCCGTTAGTGAATTTGGAGCTTACTTGATATTCTCAAGTTTGAAAAGTGTCTCAATTGCCTTTTTACCGTATGTTACATCACGATTAACAACAACCTTATTATTCAATATGGCATATTTTTTAATTGTTTATTTTCCGTTTACAATGCTACTCAAACGATGGCAACGAGAAAACAAGGGGATTTCAGCGACACAGGTTAAATTGTAATTCACTCATAAATTTCTAGGGGGTCAAAAGATGGAAAAAAAAAGCAGTTCAGTTAAAAGGGACTAAGGATGGCATTGTCATACAATTATCGGATGAATCAGGCTATAATACACTTTTCAAAGAATTGAATGACCTGTTAGAAAAGAGACCGAATAAACAAATCAACGAGACAGTCAAACGGACACCGGTGACTGTTGAAACAGGCTATCGCATTTTATCAAAAGAATTCCAAGAAAAAATCATTCGCGTTATCCATGATAAAAGTGATTTGATTGTGAGTAAAATACGAACGAACGTGATGACTAATAATGCCGCGGAAAAATGGAAACATGAAGATGAGGTATTGCCATTATCGCGCTTAATCCGATCAGGACAACTGGTTGAATCAGGAGCGCATATGCTTATTGTCGGAGAAATAAATCCTGGCGGTCATGTAGAAGTCGTTGAACACGCGTTTGTGATGGGGCAAGTCAAAGGAACGATACATGCGGGTAAAAATGGTAACATGAAGGCTGTTATCATCGGGTGTTTCCAATATCCTGCGCAGTTAAGAATTGCTTCTAGTGTACGAACAATCGATAAGGAAGAAGCACTAACAATTGCTACACGCTTATCGATTGCATACTTAGATAAAGAGAATAATATAACAATCGAAGCATTGGATCAATACGCTGATACAAAGTCGATTTTTGCAGCTGAAAAAGGGGGACGCTAATTGTGGGAGAGGCTATAGTAATTACATCTGGTAAAGGTGGCGTCGGTAAATCAACAACCTCCGCTAATATAGGAACAGCACTGGCATTACAGGGTAAAAAGGTCTGTCTAATTGATATGGATATCGGTCTGCGGAATTTAGACGTTATTCTAGGTTTAGAGAACCGAATTGTGTATGATATCGTTGATGTTGTCACAGGACGCTGTAAGTTACACCAAGCATTAGTGAAGGATAAACGATTTGATGGTAAGCTCTTTTTGCTACCAGCCGCACAAAATTCAGATAAAGATGCAATTACAGGTGAAGAGATGAAATCGTTAGTGGATAGTATCCGCGACGATTATGATTATATTATTTTAGATTGCCCAGCAGGAATTGAACAAGGATTTAAAAATGCAATTGCCGGAGCTGATCGTGCGATTGTTGTTGCAACGCCAGAAATTTCGTCTGTTCGTGATGCAGATCGTATCATCGGCCTTTTGGAGCAAAAGGAATTCCCTGCCCCGAAACTGATTATTAATCGTATTCGTGTCAATATGGTTGAAGATGGGCGTTCAATGGCGGTAGAAGACATTACGTCGCATTTAGCGATTGATTTATTAGGCATTATTTTGGATGATGAGGCTGTGATTGAGTCGTCAAATAACGGGCAACCGGTTGTGTTGTCGAATACATCGAAGGCATCACTCGGTTACCGCAATATTGCGCGTCGTATTATGGGAGAGTCAGTGCCATTAATGCAAATTAAAGAGCATAAAGTCGGCTTTTTTAAACGCCTGTTTGGGAAGAAATAAATAGTGTTGGTTATCCATCTGAATATAATTTCGGATGGGTATTTTTTTAGATGGGCATCAGTGGTGAAACAGATGAAAGTTATGATACACTAATGCGTATAATAGATAAGGAGGAATTAGCATGAAAAAAAATTCAAACACTTGATGCACCACAGGCAATTGGTCCTTATTCACAGGGGCAAATCGTTGGCGATCTTCACTTCTTTTCGGGACAAATCCCATTAGACCCACAGACTGGTGAAATGGTTGGTGAAACTATCACTGCTCAAACAGACCAGGTTATGAAAAACATTAAAGCCCTACTAGCAAGCTGTGGTGGCAGCTATAATGATATTGTAAAGGCAACGATCTTTACGACCGATTTAAGTCAATTTACGGCACTTAACGAGGCATATGCAGCAGCCTTAGGTGATGTGCGTCCCGCTCGTAGTTGTGTCGAGGTAGCGGCATTGCCGAAAAAGGCCCTCGTTGAAATTGAAATCATCGCAGAAATAAAAAAATAAAGAGAATAGCGTTGACGACTCGGTTAATCTATGGTATATTTTAACATGTTATGTATGTAGCACCCGTGCTGCTGTAACCGCGCATTACAGGTATTAAGAACCCAGTGTCGCCTGCTAGTGGCGAGTCTAAGTAAACTAAGAGGAGGTGCATAGAATGTACGCAATTATTAAAACAGGTGGTAAACAATTAAAAGTTGAAGAAGGCCAAGTAATCTACGTTGAAAAACTGGATGCTGAAGCTGGCGCTGAAGTGACATTCAACGAGGTATTATTCGTTGGTGGTGAATCAGTAAAAGTTGGTGCTCCTTTGATTGAAGGCGCAACTGTAACTGGTACTGTTGAAAAACACGGTCGCCAAAAGAAAGTTATCGTTTTCAAATTCAAACCTAAGAAAAACTATCACAAAACACAAGGTCACCGTCAACCTTATACAAAAGTCGTGATTGGTAAAATCAACGCTTAAGTAAAAGACGATTAAGGACTGATGACGTGTGATAAAAGTAAATGTAAACCGATTGAAAGAGACTGAGAAAATCGTTGCAATTGAAATGACAGGTCACGCTGACTATGCTGAGTCTGGTAAAGATTTAGTGTGTGCAGGTGCTTCAACAGTGATATTTGGAATGATTAATGCAATTAGTTTGCATGTCGACCAGGCCCCACATATTGAAGAAAAGGATGGTGGAGGTTACCTTTATTATTCATTACCGGTTGATTTAAGCGATGAGATTCAAAAGGATGTTCAATTGTTAGCGGAAGCTCTATTAACACAGTTCACTACCTTAGAAGCAAGTTATGCTGAATTTATTCAGATAAAAAATAGCTGGAGGTGAAACATATGTTATTACAATTAAATATTCAATACTTTGCCCATAAAAAGGGTGGTGGTTCTACTGCCAATGGTCGTGATTCACAATCAAAACGTTTAGGCGCTAAAAGTGCTGATGGACAATTCGTAAGCGGGGGTTCGATTTTATATCGTCAACGTGGAACTCGTATTTTCCCAGGAACAAACGTTGGTCGTGGTGGCGATGATACTTTATTCGCAAAAGTTGATGGTGTTGTCAAATTCGAACGCGTAGGTCGTGACAAGAAGAAAGTTTCTGTCTATCCTGTAGCTCAAGAAGCATAAATAACACAAATAAAAGAACAAGACCGCTATGGTTTTGTTCTTTTTTTTATTAAAGGGAGAATGAAAGAAATTGGAGCGAAAAAGTAATGTCGGTATCTTTGCTGGTTTATTAACATACGTGATGTGGGGGTTTATCCCACTCTTTTTTAAATTACTATCGGATGTCTTGCCACTTGAAATTTTAGCACAACGAATTATCTGGGCTGCTGTATTTATGGTGTTAGCCGTCATTTTCACGAAAAAATGGCAATCTTTTTCTGTTATTATTAAAGCGATTTTTCGCAGCCCGAAACAGTTTCTGCTAATGTTATTAGTGGCCTTACTCATTTCGACGAACTGGTTTGTTTTTATTTGGGCGATTAACCATAATCATATTTTACAAACAAGCCTCGGGTACTATATTAATCCGATTGTAAGTATTGTGCTGGGTGTCATCTTCTTAAAAGAGCGCTTGAGCCGTGCGCAAGTTGTGGCTGTTATTTTAGCGTTTGCTGGTGTGATGGTGATGACCTTGAGTTTAGGTGTGTTTCCCTCTTTATCGCTTATTCTTGCTTTTTCATTTGGATTTTATGGCTTACTCAAGAAAAAAATGGATATTCCAGCCATCGAAGGCTTAACGATTGAGACCTTGTTTGTTTCCCCATTTGCTTTACTTTTATGGGGGTATTATATTTTCAGTGATCAAAGCTTCGTGACGAACAATGCAACAGTCGTCTCGTGGTTGCTCGTCATTTGTTCAGGGCTTGTAACAGCTGTTCCGTTATTGTTATTTGCCTTTACCGCCCGTAAAGTGACGTTGAGCATGCTTGGGTTTATGCAATACATTGCACCAACCATCAGTTTACTGCTCGGAGTGTTTATTTACAATGAGGCTTTTACTCGGACGCATGCGATTAGCTTTGCGTTAATCTGGCTCGGTCTCTTGATTTATTCAGTGGCAACAATTAGGAAACATCGTGAAAAATAACAGACGACAGTACTGTTAGGACTAAATACAGCTGCATTAAACTTATCTCGACATTGAAGCGAGATAAGTTTTTTTGTGTGCGGTTATTAATTGACGTATTGCTGATTTTTAAAATAAACTAGTTATAACTAACGGCTCGAGTAACAGTATCTGTATCCGCTATGTAAAGAAGGAGAGGAGGGTTACAATGGCGGCAACAACTTTAAAAAAAAACACGCCAAACGATGTTGCTATTATTGTGTATTGGTTGGGGGTTAGGTAACTTAGACCGAACGGTGATTAATTACGCGATTATTCATATGGCTGACGAACTGACATTATCCGCGACGCAAACAGGCTGGGTTTTGAGCGCTTTCTTTTTGGGCTATGCCTTGATGCAAATTCCAGGCGGAATCTTAGCCGATAAGATCGGTGCCAAAGTTGTTTTAGTAGCAGCGGTATTAATGTGGTCAATTTTCACGGGTTTAACCGCAATTGCGGGATCGTTCGTGTTATTGGTTATTATCCGTTTTTTATTTGGCATTGGTGAAGGTGGTTTTCAACCAGCCGCCGCAAAGGTTATTGCATCAGTGTTTCCCAAAAAACATCAGAGTAAGGCGATGTCGCTCTTATTAGCGTCAGCAGCGATAACATTAGTGCTTGTTCCGCTGATAGGCTCCTATTTAATTGTTAGCATTGGGTGGCGGTTAGTATTTGTTTGTGCTGGTTTAGTTGGTTTGGTTGTGACACTGCTTTATCGACGATACATCGACGTGCCCCCGTTGAAAAAGGCGGGAAAGACTAGCGTTGCAAAGGTGTTTAAATCGTTGCTCCACCGTCCGCTAATGTGGCTCTTGTTAGGGACTTTTTTTGCTATCTATGCAGTGAATTGGGGACTGACTTCATGGTTGCCAAAATATTTAACAGATATAAGAGGTTTAGCGTTAATTGAGGTTGGCCTGTTGCAATTAGTGCCTGGACTTATCATGCTTGTTTGTATGTTTTGTTATGGGGTACTCATTGATAAATTATCGCTCCAAGCCAACAAACAAGTGGCGGCTTTATTTGCAACCGGGATTGTCATTTGCCTCTATTTGATGTTTTTTGCCGAAACAATCGTGGGTTTCATTGTTTACCAATCGTTGATTATGGTCTTTATTACGTATATCGTTGTGTTATTACCAAGTATTTTGCTGAAAGCTCTGCCACAGGCGGTCGTCGGAACAGCGATGGGGATTGCGAATACAGGTGGGCAACTGGCCGGGTTTGCGACCCCTGTCGTAATCGGGTTTCTGATTGATTATACGGATGGTTCTTATGTGAGTGTCTGTTATTTGTTAATGGCCTGTGCGGCTATCTGTGTCCCGAACATGTTGTTATTGAGTACGTCGGTTGACACTCATTCAAGTGATCAATCGTAATGAAAAACCCACCACAAGCGCTTGTGGTGGGGTGAGACTGAAGTTAGAGGCTGTTCTTTAATAGTTAAACCTGTTTAAAATATATGCTGAACATTGATGGGATTTATTTCACACGGGCAATAGTCATACCGTCACCTGTCGTTGTAATAATCGCATCAACACGATCGTCTTTGCCGACATACTCATTGAAACGGCGCATCGCCCGAATCGGATTTGATGTTTTATCAGGGTCAGGTACTTCATCTTTCCAAAGGGTGTTGTCCGCTACAATTAACGAACCTGGTTTTGCCATTGCCAAAGCCCATTCATAGTAGTTAATATAGCTGTTTTTAGCCGCATCGATAAAGAAGAAGTCGAATGTTTCGCCTTCAGCAGCTAAGGCTTCCATCGCTTTTAAACCATCGTTACAAATAAAGGTGATTTTGTCTTTATAACCGGTTTTTTCAGCGTTTCCTTTGGAGAGTGGTTGGTAGCGAATGTCGTTATCAATCGTTGTAACATGACCATCGTGCGGTAAAATAGAGGCAAATAAAATAGCACTATAACCACCTAAGGTTCCAAGTTCTAATACTTTTTTTACGCCCGCTGTTTTAATAAGTACTCGCAACAGTTGGGCTGAATCAGCATCAATACTCATTTCATTAATGCCGGCAGCGATAATGCTATCTCTTATTTGATGGAAAAAATCAGGCTCGTAACTGCAAGTTTCTTCAATGTATTGTTTTGTTAAATTAAATTCTGACACGTTTCTCACTCCATTCTCTACTAGTATAAGACTGTAACATAAACTTGCCAACCCTTTTCTGCGATAAAAAATGATATTGCTCTTAAAATCGTCAATTTTGCTTTATTTTAAGGGAATTTAATATAGTGTTAAATAAGGAGGAATGATTTAATAGTTTACTACTAATATGGTATTATAAACGGAAGTTAGTTGGTTAATTAATCCTGGTTGTTGGTTTTGCTTTGAGAGGCAGTTTTGAATAAAGTATATGTATATAAGATAATGAAAAGGGGTTCTATAATGTTTAATACACAGGCGTTTTTAGATGGCAAGAAAACGGAATTTACGCAATTAAGCGATGCGATTTGGGAAGTACCGGAAGTTTATTATTACGAAAAACACGCGGTTTCGTTGATGGCAAAGGCATTGGATGACGAAGGCTTCTCTGTTGAACGTAACGTTGCTGGACTTGAAACAGCCGTTAAAGGTGAGTTTGGAACGGGACCAACAGTAATCGCCTTTTTAGGCGAATACGATGCGTTATCTAATCTCAGTCAAGCAGGTGGTGCAACTGCCTACCAACCACTTGAACAAGCGGGAAATGGTCATGGCTGCGGTCATAACTTATTAGGTGTTGGCTCTTTTGCGGCAGCAATTACTTTGAAAGCTTATATCGAAGCGACCAATGCACCGATTACTGTGCGTTTTTATGGTTGTCCCGCAGAAGAAGCGGGTTCTGGTAAAGCAGTGATGACAAAAGCGGGCGTCTTTGACGATGTTGATTTAGCGATATCATGGCATCCAAATACCGTCAACGCGGTCATGAACATTTCGAGCCTAGCGAACTATGCCGTTGATTTTAGTTTTGAGGGGAAGAGTGCCCATGCGGCGGCTGCGCCACATCTTGGTCGGAGCGCGTTAGATGCGGTTGAATTAATGAATGTCGGTGTCAATTTCTTGCGAGAACATGTTGAGAGTGATGTGCGGATGCATTATGCGATTACCAATGCAGGCGGACTGTCTGCTAATGTCGTGCAAGCACAGGCAGAGGTTTCTTATTTAATTCGAGCGCCCAAAAAAGCGCAGGTGATGTCAGTGTTTGAACGGGTTAAAAAAATTGCGGAAGGTGCGGCATTAATGACCGAAACCTCAATGAACTACCACTTTAAAGGAGCTGCATCAAACTTAATTCCGAATACTGTCTTAGCCAATGTCATGCAAGCACAACTTGAAAAGATTACGCCAGTAACGTATACAGCGGAGGAATATGCATATGCGTCAGCGATTTTTGAAACATTTGATCCGCAGACGCAGGCTGAAGCGACTGCGTTGTTCCCCGATGTGTTGGTGCAGGCGTTAGCTGATAAAAAACTAAATCACTACCCGCTACCACTATTACCCGAAAGTACGATGATGGCATCGACCGATGTGGGAGATGTCAGTTGGAAGGTGCCGACAGTTCAAGTCGCCACAGCATGTTGGACAATGGGGACGCCACCTCATACGTGGCAAGTTGTCTCCCATGGCAATACCACAGTCGGTCACAAAGGGATGATGCAAGCGGCTGAATTAATGGTCAATACCGCGATTGCGTCGCTTACAGATTCGGCGATTATACCGGCTGCCAAAGCTGAACTTAAAACGAGGCTTAACGGTGAACCGTACGTTTCGCTCGTACCTGATGAAAGAGGTGTCTGATGCAACAACTACTCGAACAATTGGTTGAAACAAGTCGTAAAACGACCATTCAAGGAAAGGTTGCGACCTATATCCCGGCCTTAGCTGAGGCAGATGCCGCGCATTTTTCAGTCTGTCTGACAGATAAAGGGCAAAGCTACGCCTATGGAGAAACCGACACCTTATTTACGTTGCAAAGTGTCGTGAAAGTGATTAGTTTTATGTTGGCGGCTGATTATCATGGGCTGACACGGATGATGGACTATGTTGATGTCGAGCCAACGGGCGATTCGTTTAACTCGATTGTTCGACTCGAGAGCGCCAACACGAAACCGTTTAATCCGATGATAAACGCCGGTGCGATTACGGTGGCATCGATGTTACCGGGTGACACGCCGACCGACAAAGTCGCCACTGTGCTGACTTTTTTAGAAACACTTTTGCAAAAAGAAGTGACAATTAACCAAAAAACCTACCAGTCAGAATATGATTCCGCCGATCATAACCGAGCAATTGCTTATATTTTAAAGGCCAATGGTTATTTAGAAGCAGGTGTTGAAAATGCGATTCAAACTTACTTGCAATTATGCTCGATTGAGGTAACAGTGAGTGACCTCGCTCAAATTGCCCTTTTCTTTGCGGAAGATGGTCAAAATGAACGGATTTGTATTGACGGTGCGATTTTAAAAGTATCGAAGGCATTGATGTTAACCTGTGGGATGTATAATTCATCCGGTAAGTTTGCTGCCTTTGTGGGTTTGCCCGCTAAAAGTGGTGTATCTGGTGCCATTATTGCGGTCGTTAAAAGCGGTGCGATTGAAATACTCGAAGGTCCGATTGGCATCGGTTTATATGGGCCGGCGATTGACGAAGTTGGAAACAGTGTTGCAGGTGTTCACTTCCTAATGGCACTCGTCAAAAAGTATAATCTTTCTGTCTTTTAACAACAACAGAACATCTCAGTTGTTATTTCTGGCAAATAGCCTATAATTAAAGCTAACATACAGAGCAGTTAGAGGAGATGACAACAGATGATGGAAATAGTACCTGGTCAAGACGGGCTTGAAATTGCGTTACCTGATGGAAAACTCGTATTGAAAAAAGAAGTCGGTTATTCACCCGTCGAAGTTACCGTTTTAGCAGTGGCAAGCTGTGCCAATTATGTTTTAGAAAGTATTTTAACGAAACAACAAATAGCTTACGAATTCATTAAAACAGAAGTCGAATATGAGCGTGATCAAGCTCATAAAGCTATGCCAATTAATGCGATTGAAGTGACGTTTACAATGCGTGCAGCGAGTGAGCAACAGGTTAAAATTAAAAAAGCTTTACGTCTGATTCATGGCAACTGCCCGGTCATTCAATCATTGAATGAAGACATCGAAGTGATGGAAGAAATTATTTTTATAGATTAAAAGGCTTGCTTTTAAAGTGAAAGCAAGGTAAGATAATAACTAAGTTAGTTAAGCAGAAAAAATCGTTGAGAAAGAGTAGTAGGTCGGAATGATATATTGATGAGCGAGTCGGGACAGTGAGAGCCGATCAATATACGCCGGTTGAATGGACTTTCGAGAGATTCGCTGAAAGTAGTAAGCGAATACGGGCTCTCCCGTTACAGAGATAGGATATGGTAGTATCCGAAGAGTGAGTAAACAACAAAAGCTATCTTTTGTTGTTTACTAAAAGAGGTGGCACCGCGATTAAACGTCCTCTTACAAGAAATCAGTATGATTTTTTGTAAGAGGACGTTTTTTTGTTTTAACTACTAACGAAAAGGAGGCGTCAACATGTCATTATTCATCAATGAAATTGAAGCGGATGAACTTACACCAGTCCGTATTTTTAAACAGTTAAACGGGTCAAATAAATGTTTGCTCGAAAGTTCGCTCCGCTTTGGTCTTAATAGTCGCTACTCATTCATCTGTCAAAATCCGGTGGCGAAGACGACCTTAATGAATGGGACCGTCACCCATAATGGTGTGACAGCCTCAGAGCCGTTTTTAGAAGTAGTTGAAGCTGTGATGGCACAAACAAAAGTTAAAAATGAGCATTTTCCGTTCATCGGTGGTGCCCTGGGCTACGTTGGTTATGAAACGATTCATCAATACGAAGAAATCGGGAACTATCTACCGGACCCATTAAATTTACCTGAAGCACAGTTGTATTTTTATGAAGAAGTCATTATTTTTGATCATATTGAACAAAAAGTATTTGTTACGAGTGTTCGGTCTGCAGAAAACAGTGCAAAGCTCGCACGCTTATTAAAAGCAGAGTCACGTGTCACCCAAGGGGAAGTTAGTGTCGGTGACTTTACGAGTAATGTTGGTCAAACAGCCTTTGAGGCAATGGTCGAACAGGCGCAAGCGGCAATTAAGCGAGGTGATATTTTTCAAGTGGTGCCCTCGCAACGGCTAAGTGCGCCTTATGAAGGTGATGCGTTTGAACTGTATCGGCGTTTAAAACGACGGAATCCGTCACCGTATTTATATTATTTAGAAATGGATGACTGTCTCATTATCGGTTCATCACCTGAAAGTGTTGTGGCCTTACATGGTGAGCAAGTGACGATGAAGCCGATAGCAGGTACTCGTCGTCGTGGTCAAACCGCAGCAGAAGATGATATCCTTGCGGCTGACTTACTGGCGGATCAAAAAGAGGTAGCGGAACATACGATGTTGGTCGATCTCGCCCGTAACGATATTGGTCGGATTGCCGCGAAAGGAACGGTGGCCGTTACTTCTTTTAAAAAAGTTGAGAAATACAGCGATGTGATGCATATTGTTTCGACGGTTGAAGCGGTGATTGCGCCCGAGTATAATTCGTTTGATGCGCTGCGCATGAGTTTGCCAGCGGGCACTGTAAGTGGTGCGCCCAAGATTGCCGCGATGCGCTTAATCAACCAAATGGAACAGGTCAAACGTGGCATCTACAGCGGTGGTGTCGGCTACTTTTCGTATAATGGCGCGATGGATTTTGCACTTGCAATCCGCACAATGGTGGCGACGAATAAGGTCTTACACGTGCAAGCCGGTGCTGGAGTCGTCTTAGATTCAGTGCCACAAACCGAATATGAAGAAACGCTCAACAAGGCAAAAGGCCTTAATGGAGGTAACGAAATGATTTTACTAATTGATAACTACGATTCATTTACATATAATGTGTATCATCAACTGCTGTTAAGCGGTGAAGAAGTCAAGGTTGTTCGCAACGATGCCTTGACGGTTGCAGCGATTGAAGCGCTCCAACCGAGTGGGATTGTCTTATCACCAGGACCAGGACGTCCAGAAGATGCGGGCATCTGTTTGCCACTAATTCAACAATTAGGTGCTAAAATACCGATGTTAGGGATTTGTTTAGGCCATCAGGCATTAGCTCAAGCCTTTGGTTATCAGGTGAATCAAGCTGAGCAAATCAAGCACGGAAAAACAAGTACGATTAGTCATCAGCAAGTTGGCATCTTTAAACAACTGCCCGCTGACTTTGAAGCGATGCGTTATCATTCACTCGTAGTCGATGAAACCAAGATTGAAGACACGTTTGAGATTGTGCTCGCGCCAATGATGATCGTGAAATTATGGCGATTCAACATCGCAGCCTGCCGCTCTATGGCATCCAGTTCCATCCTGAATCGATCGGCACCCCAGCCGGCCAACGTTTAATTGATAATTTTGTGCAACGGGCCCGCTCCCACATATCGTTTACTGAATATTTAAATAAATTAAGCGCTGGCGAGCATCTTTCACAGCAAGAAGCGCGGTTAGCGGCCAATCGATTGTTCGATCAGTCATTGACAGATAGTGAAATCGCAGCCTTCTTAATGGCTTTAAAAATGAAGGGTGAAACAGCCGCTGAAATCGCGGGTATTGTCGAAGCGATGCGAGCTCATGCCTTGCCGTTACCGCAACGACATCGTCAATTAATGTGTAACTGTGGCACAGGCGGTGATCGCTCAGGCACCTTTAACATCTCGACAACCGCGGCGTTCGTACTAGCAGGTGCAGGTGTTAAAGTAGCGAAACACGGCAATCGTTCCATCTCAAGCAAGAGTGGCAGCGCCGATGTGCTTGAGGCCTTAAATGTGTCATTGAACGCGACGCCAGCCGTGATTGACCATCAATTAGCAACGACAGGGATGACCTTTTTATTCGCACCTCATGTTCATCCACACCTCGGACAAGTAATGCGTGTACGCCAAGCATTGGGTATTCCGACAGTGTTTAATATTATCGGACCATTAACAAATCCTTATGCCCTCGATTATCAAGTCGTTGGTGTGTATCGTGCAGATTTAGTCGAACCGATGGCAAAAGTGCTCGTTGCGCTAGGTCGAAAAAAAGCCATTGTCGTTCATGGCTATGGTGGGCTAGATGAAGCCTCGCTTGCGGGTGACAATCAGTTAGCCATCATTGCAAACAACAGCTATCAATTAACAACCTTAAATCCGCAACGACTCGGCTTTAGACAACAGGGCAACGAGACGTTGAAAGGTAAAGACGTCGCTACGAATGCGACGATTTTGACCGAGGTGTTGGCGGGTAAAAAAGGCCCTTATCGTGATGCGGTTGTCTTAAACAGTGCAATCGGATTAGTGGCAGCTGAACTGGCGGACACTTTTGCTGCAGGAGTGAAACTTGCAGAAGAAGCGATTGATTCACAGCGCGCCGCCGAACAATTACATTACTTACAAACGACAACGGAGGCGATTGGATGATGAGTATTTTAACCGAAATTATTGCCAAAAATAGCGACCGCGTCAAAGGCTATCAATCGGAACAATTGCACTTGAGCATGGCTAACAAAGCCCCTTTTTTGACACCAACTGCCCCGGACTTTCGTCTGATTGCTGAAATCAAACGGGCATCACCCTCAAAGGGAATAATTGATGCCACGGTCGATGTTGTGGCACAGGCAAAGCGTTATGAGGCCTTAGGCGCAAGCGCGATTTCCGTGCTATGTGAACCGTATTATTTCAAGGGTGATTTTAGCGATTTAGAGGCGATTCGCGCGGCAGTGCAACTGCCTATTCTATGTAAAGACTTTATCACAACGACAGCGCATCTCTTAAAAGCCAAAAGTGCTGGGGCAAACATAGTGCTCTTAATTGTGGCGGCACTAACTCCAACTGAACTTGCGACGCTTTATCGCTTTGCAAGAGCGTTGGAATTGGATGTGTTAATTGAGGTTCATGATGAGGGCGAACTCGCAGTGGCTCTCAAGCTCAATCCGCGTTTAATTGGCATAAATAATCGTAACCTCGAAACCTTTGCCGTTGATTTAGCGACTACTGCCCGTTTACGTGCCTTAATTCCGCCGACGATTACTGTTATTTCAGAAAGTGGCATGTTAAATGTGCCAGATATCGCCACCATTAAAGCGACTGGGGTTGATGGCGTCTTAATCGGTGAAGGGATGATGCGTGATGCCGATGCACTGCAGGTGATGTTTCGATGACGGCTGTTAAAATTTGTGGCTTGATGACCGTAGCAGCAGTGACAGCGGCAGCGAAGGCTGGTGCCGATTACATTGGTTTTGTGTTAACCCCGAGCAAACGCCAAGTGAGTCTTGCACAGGCGGCAAACCTGCGCAAAATGGCTGGCAACGCGAAGGTTGTGGGGGTGTTTCTTGAACCAACAGCGGTCTTTATTCAAGAGGCAATAGCGGTCATCGGTTTAGACTTTGTGCAAATTCATGGCGCACTTCCGTCTGACTTATTACTGGAGCGACCACTCATTAAAGCACGTTCCCTAATGGAACCGCCTGTCTCCAACGCTGTGTACGCAGAACTCATCGATGCTCCGACACCGGGTAGTGGCAAGGTCGTTGATTGGTCAGCGATTACAGCTGGAGCTCACCCGCTATGGCTTGCAGGTGGCTTAACCGCTGCCAATGTAAGCGAGGCGATTCGGATTGTAAAACCAGCTGTCGTTGATGTTAGCAGTGGTGTTGAAACAAACGGCAGCAAAGACAGCAATAAAATCATTCAATTCATCACAACTGTGCAGCAACTAACGAAGGAGGAACAATAATGACTTACACTTATCCAGATGAAGATGGCCATTTTGGTCGCTACGGCGGTCGCTATGTGCCCGAAGTATTAATGCAATCAGTGCTCGAGCTCAATGAGGCTTATAACCGCTATAAAGAGGATCCAGACTTCAAGGCAGAATTGGCCTATTATTTAAAAGACTATGTCGGTCGACAAACACCACTTTACTTGGCAGAACGCTTAACAAAGTATGTTGGTGGTGCGAAAATTTATCTGAAACGTGAGGATCTAAATCATACTGGCGCACATAAAATTAATAATGCCCTCGGTCAAGCCTTGCTCGCGAAGCGGATGGGCAAACGTAAAATTGTCGCTGAAACAGGGGCAGGTCAACACGGCGTTGCAACAGCGACCGTCTGTGCCTTGTTTGATATGGAGTGTACTATTTTCATGGGGGAGGAAGATGTCGCTCGTCAAGCATTGAATGTCTTTCGAATGGAACTATTAGGGGCAAAAGTGGTATCTGTCTCAAGCGGTGAAGGTTTACTCAAAGATGCGGTCAATGATGCACTCCGCTATTGGGTTGCTCATGTTGATGACACCCATTATTTAATGGGTTCCGTCTTAGGGCCACATCCCTTTCCACAAATGGTTCGTGATTTTCAAAGTGTGATTGGGACTGAAATCAAGCAACAACTCCACGAAAAAGAAGGACGTTTACCCGATGCCTTAGTGGCCTGTGTCGGTGGCGGATCGAATGCAATTGGGACGTTTTATCCCTTCATTGAAGATACCACCGTTAAATTATATGGTGCCGAAGCGGGTGGGTCGGGTATTGAAACAGGCAAACATGCAGCGACCTTAACGAAAGGCAGTGTGGGCGCACTGCATGGCTCACTCATGTACTTATTGCAAGATCAGGCCGGTCAAGTGAGCGAAGTTTTCTCGATTTCGGCCGGGTTGGATTATCCTGGTGTAGGGCCTGAGCATAGTTTGTTGCATGATTTGAAGCGGGCCGAGTACCATGCGGTCACCGATGACGAGGCGGTTGCTGCCTTTAGTGTGATGTGTCGCCAAGAAGGGATTATTCCAGCACTTGAAAGCGCCCATGCAATTGCGCTCGCGCTAAAAATCGCCGCCGATATGTCACCGGAAGAAATCATGGTAATCACCGTATCTGGTCGTGGTGATAAAGATGTCGCCCAGCTAAAAGAACGGTTTGAAAAAGGAGGAACCACTGATGAATGCAATTGAGACGACATTAGCAACGACAAACAAAGCCTTTATCGCTTACATGATGGGCAACCAAACATTAGTCAAAGACTATCAAACACTGGTTGCTCAAGGGGCGACAATTGTTGAAATCGGTGTTCCTTTTACTGACCCCGTAGCAGATGGACCTGTCATTCAAGCCGCAGGTTTGAAGGCATTACGCGCAGGTGTTACTTTGCAAGGCTTACTAACGACGATTGGAACGATAACGGCTAAACCGGCACCAATCGTCTTAATGACTTACTTAAATCCGCTCTTTGCGATTGGTTATGAATCGTTTGCCCAGCAATGTCAACGAAATGGCGTGTCGGGCGTGATTGTACCCGATATGCCGTTTGAAGAGAGTCATCAGTTACGGCAATTGCTCGAAGCGCATGATGTCTTATTGATTACGTTAGTAACAGCAACATCAACTGGCGAACGCTTAACGCAAATGTTAAAAAAAGCGCGTGGTTTTATTTATGCGGTGACAGTTAAAGGTGTCACCGGTGAAAGACGGGCCTTTAATCCGGCCATTTATGACTTTTTGGCGGAGTTGAGAACAAAGACAACGGTACCTGTAATGGCAGGATTTGGCATTGCCTCAACAGAACAAGTCAAGGCGCTATTGCCTCATTGTGATGGTGTCATTGTCGGAAGTCGGATTGTCGACCTCCTCGAAGCGGGAGAATCGGCCCCAATTGGTAGCTTAATTCAAGCAACGAAGCAATAAACAGTTAAATAAGGCTGATTTTGAAGAATCGTTGTTTTACTTATCGCAGGACTTAAGATATAATGATAAGTAATGAAGTAAAGAATTGAGGAAACCGAATATGATGTTTGTAGATGGAGTTAAGATATATGTAAAAGGTGGCGATGGTGGCGATGGTATGGTTGCTTTCCGTCGTGAAAAGTTTGTAGCGAATGGTGGACCTGCCGGTGGCGATGGTGGTAAAGGTGGATCAGTCGTTTTCGAAGTTGAAGAAGGCTTAAGAACCCTTGTTGATTTTCGTTACAAGCGTCACTTTAAAGGAAACCCAGGTGAAAACGGGATGAGTAAAGGGATGCACGGACATGGTGCCCCTGATTATGTTGTACCAGTTCCACCAGGTACAATCGTTAAAGATGCCGATACTGGCGAATTAATTGCCGATTTAGTGACACACGGTCAACGTGCTGTTGTTGCTAAAGGGGGTCGTCATGGCCGTGGTAATCGTCGTTTTGCGACACCTGCCAACCCAGCACCAGAAATTAGTGAAAACGGTGAACCAGGCGAAGAACGTAACTTAGAACTTGAATTAAAAGTGCTTGCCGATGTTGGTTTAGTAGGTTTTCCAAGTGTTGGGAAATCAACATTATTATCGGTTGTTACATCAGCGCGCCCTAAGATTGCCGATTATCACTTTACAACGCTGACACCAAACCTCGGAATGGTTGATACACCCGATCATCGTAGTTTCGCAATGGCCGACTTACCTGGTTTAATTGAAGGTGCTTCATTGGGTGTTGGTTTAGGCCACCAGTTCTTGAAACACATCGAACGTACGCGTGTTATTGTGCATGTTATCGATATGGCAGGAACTGAAGGTCGCGATCCGTTCGATGACTTCAACAAAATCAACGATGAATTATCACAATACAACTTCCGCTTGTTAGAGCGTCCCCAAATTATTGTAGCCAATAAAATGGATATGCCTGGTGCAGAAGAAAACTTAGAAACATTCAAAAAACAAATTGATAGTTTGTATCCTGTCTTCCCGATTTCGGCTTTAACTAAAACAGGTTTAAACAATCTGTTATTAGAAATTGCTAACAAATTAGAAACAACAGAGTACTTCCCAATGAACAATGAACCGACTGAAGAACAAGTCGTGATGTACAAACATAAGGCTGATTCACCAGACTTTGAAATCACGCGTGGATCAGATGCTGTTTGGGTCTTAAGTGGCTCTGAAATTGAGCGTCTGTTCGCAATGACAAACTTCGATCGTGAAGTGTCAGTGACACGTTTCACACGTCAATTACGTTCGCTTGGTGTCGATCAAGCGTTGCGTGACCGTGGCGCTAAAGATGGCGATTTAGTTCGTATTATTGAATTTGAATTCGAGTTCATGGATTAAGCAAGGAAATAATCAAAGCAAAGTCATTTTTGACTTTGCTTTTTATTTAAGGAGAGTGAATTGAGTGAATATTGGCTATTTAGGACCGATTGGAACTTTTTCGTTTCAGGCAGTCCATCGTGCATTTCCCACAGAGCAGCATACCGCATTTGCAACTATTTCAGAATGCCTTGATGCAGTTGTTGCAAAACAAGTTGATGCCTGTCTCGTCCCATTTGAAAATGCGATTGAAGGAACCGTAAACGTTACATTGGATTATTTATATCAAAATGATGTGCCGCTAATTCGAGGTGAGTATATTTTGCCGATTTCACAAAACATCATGATTAATCAAGATGGTAAACATGATTGGCATCAGGCAACGAAGGTGTTGTCGCATCCGCAAGGGTTGGCGCAGTGTCATGATTATTTAACGAATCATTTTCCGTATATTGAACGGGTGGCCGTTTCGAGTACAGCTTTTGCGGCTGAGTATGTCGCACAGCATCCAGATGAAAATATATTAGCAATTGCACCGTTGTTTGCAGCGGAGCATTATCAACTGAACGTTGTATGCCCGAACGCCCAAGGCAATAGCCAAAATGAGACGCGTTTTATCGCGATGAGTGACACCGTTATTCCGAATGAAGCTGACGCAATTGAAACGAAAACAACGATTTTGTTGAAGTTGCCAGATAATGACTCGGGAACGTTACATAGTATGCTTTCAACCTTTGCTTGGCGCAATATCAATATGAGCAAAATTGAATCACGTCCAACTAAAACACGCCTCGGTCAATACTTTTTTCACATTGATTTGGATGTCGGAGCAGACAACCGCCTATTGGCCAATGCCTTAAGTGAAATTGGTTTGCTTGGTGGCAAGGTTAAAGTACTCGGTTCTTATGATGTTTATAAGATTAAAAGTGATTTTAACTGTTAGAAGCGCTCGACTTGGAAGAAAAATGAGCGCGACTATATTCCATCGCAAGCGTTTATCTGAAAGTTGAAGCCTTCTGGTTAAAAGAACTGGATAGATTAAAAGTGATTTTAACCGTTAGAAGCGCCCGACTTGGAAGAAAAATGAGAGCGACCGTATTCCGTCGCAGGTCGACAGGTAAAAGCAGTTTTCTGTTTTCACCTGTTTTTTGTTGCAAAAAACCTTTAAACTTTAAATAACGGCTAATTATCGCTATAATAACAAGACATAGGATAAATTGAAGGTGGAGGTTCGAACATGAGTAATATACTATTAATCGAAGATGAAAAAAACTTAGCACGTTTTGTTGAACTTGAATTACAACATGAAAATTATAAAGTGACAATTGCTAACGATGGACGAGAAGGCTTAGAGTTGGCGCTAACCAGCGAGTGGGATGCCATCTTACTTGATTTAATGTTACCGAGTTTAAATGGCATTGAAATTTGCCGTCGCATTCGCCAAAATGGTAAACAGACACCGATTATTATGCTAACCGCACGTGATAGTGTGATGGACCGCGTGTCAGGTCTTGACCACGGGGCCGATGATTACATCGTGAAGCCGTTTGCGATTGAAGAACTATTAGCGCGCCTTCGCTCGTTGTTGCGTCGAGTTGAACATACGGAAACGACTAAAAAACAAACGACCTTTACTTACCGTGATTTAACGGTTGAAAAAGAGAGTCGGATTGTGTTAGTGGGTGACGAAGTCATCGATTTAACGAAACGTGAATACGATTTGTTGTTAACATTAATGGGTAATATTAACATCGTCTTAACACGAGAAGTCTTACTTAATAAGGTTTGGGGCTATGAAACAGAAGTTGAAACGAATGTTGTTGATGTTTACATCCGCTATCTGCGTAATAAAATCGATCGTCCGGGTGAAGAAAGTTATATCCAAACCGTGCGCGGAACAGGTTATGTGATGCGTACATGAGAGTTCATAAAATGCTCAATGTTAAAAACAGGTCTTTAAAATATAAGTGGATGCTCGGTACAAGCGTCGCGATTTTTTTTAACGTTCTCTGTTTTTGCGGTCGCCATCTATCAAGGCGTTGCGACGATGTTATTAAATGAAGAAAAAACAAAGGTGCAAACAGCCTTGAATAATGTTGCTTTTTCACTGGTCGGAAAAAAGTGGCTCGATGTGAGTGCAACAGAGTTTCCGATTGATAATGAGAGCCTCAATGAAAATATTTATAATCGAGGCCTCATTGTCCGTATATTGAAGGCGGATGGCAGTACATGGTATCCGGCGCAATACGGTGGTGAAGAAAAATACGATATTCCACTCGAAAAAGTTGAGGCTTTAACGGTCAGTGAAAAAACGATTAAAGGCAGTCGCATGATTGTAGGTTATAAACCGATATTGCAAAATAATGCCGATATTATTGGCTATGTGCAGGTGATTAATCCGTTAACGAGCGTCAATTCATTGATGAAATACTTGTTTTGGACCTTGCTTATCTTAGATTTTATCGCCTTAATCTTTAGTGCCTTACTAGGTTATGTAATGGCGTTGCATTTACTACAGCCAATTAAAGATTTAGCACGCTCGATGATTAACAGTCGTGAAAGTGGTTTTAAGGCGCGGGTGAAAAACATTGATGCCGAGGATGAAATTAGTGAACTATTGATGATTTATAATGATATGATGCATCGGATGGAAGTTACCTATGAACAACAAAAACACTTTGTCGAAGATGCCTCGCATGAGCTGCGAACACCTGTTCAAATCATTGAAGGGCACCTGAACCTTCTCAATCGCTGGGGCAAGGATGATCCGTCCGTGTTAGAAGAATCACTCAATGCCTCGCTGTTTGAGGTGAAACGGATGAAAAAGTTAGTGCAGGAAATGCTTGATTTATCACGTGCTGAACAAGTATCAAATACAGCTGAGTTACAAATTACTAATTTAAATGAGGCTGTGGAACAAGTAAAGCGCAATTTTGAAATTTTGCATGAGGGCTTTGAAATCACGTATGAACATAATCCACATTTGGTATTACGCTCGCTCATTTTACGGAATCATCTGGAACAAATCTTAATTATCCTGTTTGACAATGCCGTAAAATATTCGAGCGAACGCAAGGAGATTAAAATCACCTTGACAGAGGTCGCTAATAAAGCAGTCATTAATGTGATTGATTATGGAGTCGGCATCGACCCAACCGAAGTTGATAAAGTGTTTAATCGTTTTTATCGTGTCGATAAAGCACGAACGCGTGAAGTGGGTGGTAACGGACTTGGATTAGCGATTGCAAAACAATTGGTCGTTAGCTATCGTGGAGAGATAACTGCAACGAGTGAAGTGGGCATCGGAACGACTGTTACCATTAGTTTACCGTTAATGGAAGAAGAAGTTATTCAAACCGCTCGAAAAAAAAACAGCAAAAAAAACAAAACCTTAAAAAGAGTTAACAAAAAGCTAACGTCCAATCACGCAAACGTGCGGAAAGGTCGTTAGCTTTTTTAATTAGATGATGGTGAAATCGGTTGTAGAAACTGAGCCGTTTTCCCAACTGATTACTAAATGAGTGACGTTTGCTGCTCGCGTCGGTCCTTTTTCTAAGCGCGCAATAAAGGTGAGTAAAGCATCTTCAGAACCTTGGGCCAGTATTAAGACACTTTCATCGGGTAAGTTTTCAACCGTTCCTGTAATATCTAGCTTTTTCGCTAAAAATAAGGTACCATAACGAAAGCCAACCCCCTGGACGGTACCGAATGCTTGAATACGACAACTGTGTCGCGATGCGATGGTAATCACTCCTTTTTTTATTAGTTTAACACGTTTTAATTGAAATATGGGAGAAGGAACCTTACTATAGAAGTAGTAGCCTTGCTCAAATAATTAACTTTGTACGAAAGGGTGTGACACCGATGCATTGGACTGTTATCGAAACAGAAAGTTTTAATGAGCCGTGGTGGTTCTTTGAAGATTGGCGAGAAGACATCATCTCAGAACGACAGTTAGCGACTGAATCGCTCGCACTTACGGCCTATCAGTCAGCGTTTGAGAGGTTAGCCACAACATACCCGTATCATCAGGTGAAAGAACAGCAGGCGGCCTTCTGGTGCGAGGAAGAAAAGAGTTTTTGTGAAGAATGCGATGATGATTTGCAAGTGTTCCACGGTTTACTCCTACTTAAAGATGGAAAGTCATCTTGATCGCTATCAGTTTAAAGGAAACCCTTTTAAAAGCAGACAAAACATATTATAATAGAGATGAATACACAATTTGTGTTATAGAGAGAGTAAGAAGTCGCTTCTTAATTATAAAATCAATTGAAAAGAGTGAGAGATAATTGCAGCCTAAATTAGGAAATGCTATAGAAAAATTTTTCGAAGCAGCAGATGATGCAGAGGTCAAGTTAACGGGTCGTAAAGCCTCAAAAGAAGAATTGAAAATGTTAGCGAAAGAACTACCCGTTAAATTGCCGAAATGGTATCGTGAGCTGATCGGGGACTATCCGATTATCAACTTGGAATTGCGTTGGAATGTTGAAACCACCAATGAAAACTACAGTGGTGAAACAGCGATTGAATTTTTTGAACCACAGTATATTATTGAAGAAACAATGGAAGAATTTCCGGGCATTGATTTAGTACACTTGAATTATATTTGTATTGGAAGTGAACCTGCAGGTACTGGCGATAACTATTATATTAAATTAGATGATGAAGACCCAACATTGTATCAGTTCCCGTTGCCAATCGGTAGTGATGATGATGAGCCGCTCATTACACGTCGTATTCAAATTGCGGAGCATATTAGTGATGTATTCCTTGAAGCGATTGAAACAATCTAAAAAAAGAATCACAAATAAACGGTGGCATTTTAAACCACTTGTTATTTGTGAGTTTTTTTAACGGTCAATAGTCAGAAAATTTAATCATTTCAAAAAAAACTAATTTTCTGTTTATTTATTAGCTTTAACATGATATATTCTATAGAGTAAACTAAACACGTAAGTTATATTGTGTAAGCAATTACAACAATCGTGTTTTTACAAAAAAGGATTAAGGGGAGGAACAACTGATGAAAAAACGCTCGTTAGCAGTTGTATTAATTATGGTTGTCGTTTTATCTTCATTTTTAGCAGCATGTGGTAATAAAGAAACGAAAAAAGCTGAGGACAAAAAAGATGACAAATTTACAGTTGCAATGGTAACTGACCAAGGTGGGGTAGATGATCGTTCATTTAACCAATCAGCTTGGGAAGGTATGAAACAGTTTGGGAAAGATAATGGCTTAGAAAAAGGTAAGTCAGGCTATGACTACTTCCAATCTGCCAATGAAGCAGATTACAAAACAAACTTAAACAGCGCTGTTCGTAGTAATTTCGACCTTGTTTTCGGTGTTGGTTTCCAATTAACAAAAGCCGTAACTGAAACAGCTAAACAACAAAAAGAGGCACATTTCGCATTGATTGATGACGTGGTAGAAGGCGTTGATAACATTGCAAGTATTCGTTTTGCGGATAACGAAGGTGCATACTTAATGGGCGTAATTGCCGGATTAACAACTAAAACAAACCATGTTGGCTTTATCGGCGGTATGGAAGGTGAAGTTGTCGGTCGTTTCGAAGCTGGTTTCACTGCTGGTGTTAAGGAATCAAACCCTAAAGCTAAAGTTGATGTGAAATATGTTGGTTCATTTGTCGCAGCTGATAAAGGACAACAAATTGCAGCAACAATGTACAATGACGATGCAGATATTATTCTTTCTGCAGCTGGTGCATCAGGTAACGGTGCTTTCACTGAAGCGCGTAACTTGAAAAAAGAAGATCCATCACGTGAAATTTGGTTCATGGGTGTTGACCGTGACCAAGCCGATCAAGGTGAAGTTAAAACAGGTGACAAAACATACAATGTTGCTTTAGCGTCACAAATCAAACGTGTGGATATCGCAGTCCAAGAAACATCTAAATTAGCTAAAGATGGTAAATTCCCTGGTGGAAAAACAACTGTTTACGGCTTAGAAGATGATGCTGTTGGGATTGCAGATTCAACAGATAACATTGACGCAAAAGTGTTAGACAAAGTAAAAGAATACAAAGAAAAAATTACAGCTGGCGATATTAAAGTGCCAGAAAAACCATAGGTAAACAAAACAAGTAATGATATGAGTAATGGCTGGTCATTTCGATGTCCAGCTTTTTTAATTAAAAAATTGAATGTAGGAGGACGCCTTTTTGGAATATGTGGTTGAGATGTTAAATATTCGCAAACAGTTTGGCGACTTTGTAGCAAATAACAACATAAATTTACAGGTTAAACCTGGTGAAATTCATGCGTTATTAGGCGAAAATGGCGCAGGTAAATCGACGTTAATGAACGTCTTATTTGGTTTGTATGAACTCGATGGCGGTGAAATTAAAGTCAAAGGTAAAACAGAACGGATCTCAAGTCCGAATAAAGCAAATGATCTTGGTATCGGAATGGTGCATCAACATTTTATGCTCATTGATAAATTTACTGTGGCCGAAAATATCATTTTAGGACATGAACCGTCACGTTTAGGTTTAATTAAGAAAAAAGAAGCAATTGCTGAAATTGTTGCTTTATCAGATAAATATGGCTTGCAAATTGATCCGTATAAGCGCATCGATCAAATTGGTGTTGGAATGCAACAACGGGTTGAAATTTTAAAAACGTTATACCGTGGCGCCGATATTTTGATTTTTGATGAACCGACCGCCGTCTTAACACCGCAAGAAATCATTGATTTAATGGCGATTATGAAGCGTCTTGTTAAAGAAGGTAAGTCAATTATTTTAATTACACATAAATTAAAAGAAATTATGACCGTTTGTGATCGCGTGACAGTTATTCGTAAAGGTGAAGGGATTGGTACCGTTAACGTCTCAGATACGTCACCTCAGAACTTAGCAAATATGATGGTCGGTCGTACGGTGTTGTTCTCAACCGCAAAAAAAGCAGCAAATCCGCAGGAAGTCGTATTAGCAATTAATGATTTGGTTGTTACCGAGGAAAAACATAAGATTGAGAAAGTATCACATTTAAGTCTCGAAGTGAAGGCCGGCGAAGTTTTAGGCATCGCAGGCATCGATGGCAATGGACAAACTGAATTGATTGAAGCGATTACTGGCTTGCGCAAGGTGAAAAAGGGCAGTATTCAATTATCGGGGGAAAAGATACACAATTTAAAACCTCGTCAAATTACGGAAAAAGGTCTAGGTCATATTCCAGAAGACCGTCATAAACACGGACTTGTGTTGGAAATGTCTCTAGCTAACAATATAGCACTCCAAACGTATTACAAAACACCATTAAGCAAGCATGGATTTCTTAATCAAAAAGAAATTGATCAGTTTGCAAATCGTCTAATTGCAGAATATGACGTGCGTACAAGCAGTGAACATGTACCAGCTGGTAAATTATCGGGTGGTAATCAACAGAAGGCTATCATTGCCCGTGAAATTACACGATCGCCTAAGTTGTTAATTGCAGCGCAACCAACGCGTGGACTCGATGTCGGTGCGATTGAATTTATTCATAAGCGCCTCATTGAGCAACGAGATTTAGGACGGGCAGTTATGCTAATGTCTTATGAACTCGAAGAAATTTTAAATGTGAGTGACCGAATTGCGGTTATTTATGAAGGAGAAATCGTCGCGGTGCTGAATGCAAACGAAACGAACGAACAAGAACTCGGCTTATATATGGCGGGACATAAAAAGATGAGCGAGGTGGGAATGCATGACTAATCGGTGGCAAGGCTTAATTATTTCAGTCTCTTCGATTGTACTTGGCTTACTCATTGGCGCAATCATCATGCTAGCATTTGGCTATGATCCAATTGCGGGGTACAGTGCGTTAGCGTACGGCGCCTTTGGTAATAGTTATTACTTAGGCGAAACCCTGCGTTTAACGACACCCTATATTTTAGTTGGTCTAGCGATTGCCGTTGCCTACAAAATGAACATGTTCAATATTGGGGCACAAGGTCAACTGTTAATGGGTTGGATTGGTGCTGTTTGGGCAGGTACGTTGTTTGATTTACCTAAGTTCATCCACTTGCCACTTGCTATTTTAATTGGTGGTCTGTGTGGTGCCTTATGGGCGTTTGTACCCGGTTTACTAAAAGCTTATCTAAAAGTTAATGAAGTTATCATCACGATTATGATGAACTACATCGCGCTTTATGTGTTTAACTGGCTGATTCATGGTGTTTTCTCAGATGGTAAAGATCAAACTGACGTGATTAAAGAGACGGCATCATTAAAATCGCCGTTTTTAGAAGATATTACCCAGTTTTCAACCTTGCATTGGGGCTTAATTATCTCGCTTGTCTTCGTTGTTATTATCTGGATCTTTATGAAGAAAACGACAACCGGTTATGAATTTGAAGCGATTGGTTACAACGAAAATGCGGCGCATTACGCTGGTATGAATGTGCGTCGTAATATTATATTAGCAATGCTTATTTCTGGCTTTTTGGCAGGGATGGCAGGCGCGATGGAAGGTCTCGGTACCTTTGGTTTTGCCTTCACGCAAGGATCAGTATCCGGCATTGGGTTTGATGGGATTGCGGTTGCCTTACTAGGAGCATTATCTCCAATTGGGATTCTCTTTTCTTCATTCCTATTTGCGGCCTTAAACATCGGTAAAACAACGATTTCAGTTGAGGCCGGTATTCCGAATGAATTGGTTAATATTGTGATTGCGCTCATTATTTTCTTTGTAGCTGCAAGCTATATCATCCAATGGGCAATGGAAAAACTGTCTAAGAAAGGAGGGCGCTAAACGATGGATACATTATCATTAATTGTTTCGTCAACTTTATTAATGGCAGCGCCGCTTATTTTTACATCGTTAGGTGGTTTGTTGTCAGAACGTGCTGGTGTCGTCAACATCGGGCTAGAAGGCTTAATGATTATGGGTGCCTTTTCAGGGATTGTTTTTAACTTAACGTTTGCTGATACATTTGGTGTATGGACAACGTTAATTGCGACTTTATTTGCGATGGTTTGTAGTGGTGTATTTGCCCTCTTTCATGCGGTTGCAACGATTACGTTTAGAGCGGACCATATTATCAGCGGTACGGCGTTGAACTTCTTGGCCCTCGGTTTAACTGTCTTTTTAACTAAAATTATTTATGGCAAAGGCCAAACAGAAACGATTTCTCAAAATGTCGATTATAGTAATATCCCATTATTAAAAGATATTCCAATTATCGGTGAAATCTTCTTTCAACGTATCTCATACTATTCATACATCGCGATTATTGTTGCGATTGTAATCTGGTTTGTTTTGAACAAAACTGTTTTTGGTCTCCGTTTACGCTCAGTTGGTGAAAACCCATTAGCGGCGGATACAATGGGGATTAAAGTCAATCGTATGCGTTATATGGCAGTCATTATGTCAGGAATGTTAGGTGGGATTGGTGGTGCAATATACGCACAGTCATTTACTAATAACTTCAATGCGACAACGATTGCTGGTCAAGGTTTTATGGCGTTAGCTGCGTTAATCTTCGGGAAGTGGAACCCACTCGGCGCCTTAGGTGCTGGTTTATTCTTTGGTTTCGCTCAGTCGCTCGCTGTTATTGGTGGTTCATTGCCATTCTTCAGCCATTGGCCAACGATTATTATGCAAATTTTACCGTATGTCCTAACGATTTTTGCGCTTGCTGGTTTAATCGGTAAGGCTGAAGGACCGAAGGCAAACGGGGTTAATTACGTCAAGCCGAAGTAATTAATGGGGTTTAACAAGCAGGATGGCAATTAGCCATCCTGTTTTTTGTCTTAAACGTTTCTGAGGTGAATTATGTTAAAAAAGGTCTTTTTTTTAGATAATTAATGGAAAAAAAGGGTGAAAGTGTTTAAAATAGATAAAGTACAACTGTACGAAATGAAAAGTAACGATTGTTGCTATTTCAAGGAGGATTTTTACGTTGAAAACAGAAAAACGTATCATTGTAGGAACAACACTGCTTTTATTAGCGTTGGGCGGTTGTTCAGCAGCTAAGACAGAGACCGCCAAACCAACAACAAATAATGTCGCAGTATCTGAGGAGAAAAGCACAACCGATTCAACCGAAAAAAAAGAAGGTCGAAGCGACAGTTGTCCTTAATACAGAAGGTGTAGTGACGATAAAAGAGCCAGAGCGTATTAATGCACTCGTGAATAAGCATAATAAGTTTCCTGATGGTTATACGCCGACCGATTTGGTCCATCCTGATGTACCGTTTGTGTTTGGTGAGCAAGTGGTTGAGCGTAGTATGTTACGGCAAGAAGCGGCAACTCATCTAGAAACGATGTTTGCTGCAGCGAAGAAACAAGCTATCCATTTATCAGGCGTTTCAGCCTTCCGTTCGTATGATACTCAGGTTAGTATATTTGATGGTTACGTGCAACAAGATGGTAAAGAAAAGGCCTTAACATATAGTGCGTTGCCAGGCACCAGTGAACATCAAAGCGGCTTGGCGATCGATATTAGCAATGCGGCGGGAGAATTTGCAGCCGAACAAGGGTTTGAAACAACGGCCGAAGGCAAGTGGCTCGCAAAAGAGTCTTATAAATATGGCTATATTTTACGTTTTCCCGAAGGCAAAGACGCGATTACCGGTTACGAATATGAATCATGGCATTTTCGCTACATCGGCCAATCGTTGGCCAAAAAAGTATTTGACAGCGGCTTAACATATGAAGAATACGCGATGAAATACCCAGATGGAATTGTTAAATATTAAGTACCACTTTGCAAGCGATTAGCGCCGCTTTATTGTATACTAGTAGTAGATTATAATGAATGGGGCTAAGACGATGGTAACAATTAAAGACGTTGCAGCGTTAGCAGGTGTTTCAACATCAACTGCTTCGCGAGCGATGCATCATAACAAAGTCATTAGTGATGAAACAAAACAGCTCGTTTTTAACGCAATGAAAGAACTCGGTTATGAACCCAACTATGCGGCCCGCAATTTAGCGAACAAAACGAGTAATACAATTGGCGTGATTTTACCGGTGGCCGGGCCGGCAATTTTTCAAAATCCTTTTTTTATGGAAATCTTACGTGGTATTAATCAAGAATGCAATGAACGCCAGTATATGGTGACGATTGCGACTGGTGATACAAATGAGGAATTGGTTGAAAATGTCGCGACGATGGTCAAACGCGGTCGGATTCAAAATTTCATCTTGCTTTATTCAAAGATGAATGATCCTGTCGTTGATTATTTACATGAGCAAAAAATCGGCTATACCGTAGTCGGGAAACCAGTTGTGTATGAAAATGAAACGCCTTATGTTGATAATGATAATATTTTAGCAGCGAAAGATGCGACGGAACATTTAATTGCGGCTGGACATGACCAAATCGCCTTTGTGTATAACAATGAAGAACAGTTATTCAATCTCGATCGTTTTACAGGCTTTCGCCGAGCATTGCGTCTGGCTGGACTTACAAATGAATATACGTTTAACGTCGCTGAGGGCTTGTTAGCCGATGGGCGAGCAAGTTTTGATGCCTGGCTAAAAGAACATCCGCAAGTGAGCGCCTTCGTCACCTCAGATGACATCATTGGTTTGATGGTTCAACAAGCGATTAACGGCAGTACGCACACGACACGACAAATCGTCAGCTTTAATAACTCGCTCTTTTCACAGATGAGTAGCCCGGCCTTTAGTTCGATTGATATTCATGCGAAACAACTGGGGATTGAGGCCGTTGTGTTAATGATGAAATACATTGAGTCAAAGGATGCGCTCGTATCGAAAATCATTGTGCCACATAAGTTAGTTGTGCGCTGAATATGCGATTTGCAAGCAATAAAAAAACCAGTTACAGCGATTGTGTTAATCGTTGTAACTGGTTTTTTATTAGTTTTTTATGCGAACATAGACCCCATAATGATCAGAGATAACAGGTTCGTTGCGTCCGTTAAAGACGCTACGCGCTTCGTAGACGTCAACTTTTTGATTGCAAAAGATAAAGTCAATCCGCTTGTCGTTAGCCTGGTTCTCACGCCAACCATCAATTGCGCCACTAACTGTCACACCGTCATCTTTATGAGTCGCGAGGTTGTACGTATCATACCAGCCGTCAGCTAAAATACGCGCATAGCCTTGCTTTGGAAGGTGGGCTGGATTATTAAAGTCGCCGAGTAAAAACTGCCGACCAGCCAGCGTAGCCAATGCGGATGTCAGTTTCTGCCATTGATAGCTGAATTCGGAACCGTCACTTTGCCACCAACCACTATGAATGCTGAAGAACCAATCGTTGTTGGCAAGCTGGACACCAACCGCCTGGCGTGTATGGTAATCATCATAAGCGCTCGTTTCTGAGAAGTGTATCGTTTTGGTAGCAATCGGTGCTGTTTTGGTTAGCATTGCAACACCTTCGTCGTAACGATCGTAACCGATATGGCAAGGGAGCCAGCTGAAATAATAATTGAGTTCGCGTTCTGCCAAGGCAGCAATAAGCTCGACCGCGAAGTTATCAGCCCGTAGTTGCGTTCTTGTCACAGCTAGGTAACGGTCGTTAGATTTTAATGGTGCGGCGGTCATCGTTTGGTTAACCTCTTGTAAGGCAATCACATCAATTGCTTCGGCTGCAATGAAGTCTGCTAAGGTAGCAACTTGAATCGAGCGTACTCGCCCATTAAACTATGACTATTTAAGGTTAAACAGTTCATCTTATAAACCTAACGTATCGTTAATATCGGATTTTAAAACATCTGCTTTTGGTCCGTATATCGCTTGGATACCAGTGTCTTTTTTCACTAAACCTAAGGCGCCAAGCATTTTCCATTCAGCTTCATCACCGACAATGTTGGCGTCTTTTACACTGACGCGCAGACGAGTCATACAGGCATCGACGTCAATAATGTTATCGGCGCCACCGAGACAAGCGATGATGCCTTGCACTTGCTTATCAGCTGTTGCAATTTTACTAGCTGATGTCTCAGCTGAATCATCACTAGGAATATCATCGATGTAGTTGCCTAAACGACCTGGTGTCGCAAATTTAAAACGGCCGATTAAGAAGTAGGCCACGAAGTAAGCGATGGCGAAGAAGACAATACATGAGATGATGTAATTAATAATATCAAGTCCTAAGCCGGCTTTGAGTGAAAGTGGTAAACGTGTTAATAACTCAAGGTTACCAAAGGAATGTAACCGCAGTGAAATGATATCTGCTAAACCGAAGCTTAAGCCTTGGATGAAGGCATACACTACATACAGTAATGGTGCGCAGAACATGAACATAAATTCAAGTGGCTCCGTAACCCCAGTTAAAAAGACAGCAATTGCAGCAGAGAAGAACACTGATTTGTATTTCTTGCGTTTGTCGCTATCAACACGACGATACATTGCTAATGCAATCCCCATTAATGTTCCTGTCGCACCAATCATTTGTCCGACTTTAAAACGGGCGGGAGTGATAGTATCAACTAAATTGTTATATGACGCCATATCACCAATGCTTTTGAACTGAGATAAATCACTTGCCCAAGCGAGCCATAAAGGATCTTGCCCGAATACTTGTTGCCCGGCATTGGCGCCTGACATAATGGTATAGGTACCGCCCAATGACGTGTAGTTAATCGGAATCGTTAACATGTGGTGTAAACCAAAGGGTAGCAACAGACGTTCGAGTGTTCCGTAAATAAATGGTGCGATAAAGGGTGCCGAGGCAGATGACATCGCAATCCAAATCCCAAACTTGTTAATGCCTGTTTGGATGAATGGCCAAACAATTGCCATAATTAAGGCAATAATAATTGACCAGAAGATAACCATGAACGGTACGAAGCGTTTGCCGTTGAAAAAAGCAAGGGCATCTGGCAGTTTGCGGTAGTTGTAATACTTATTGTATAAGTTACCACCGAGGAAGCCGGCAATGATACCGACGAATACACCCATGTTTAAGGCGGGTGCACCTAGAATAGAAGTAAAGTAACCGTTCACTAAAATCTTAGTGCCGAATAAGGTCGTCGTTGTTGCTCCGTCCGTTGTTAACATGTCGGAAGAAACACCGAAGATTGCGCCTGTGATCGTATTAATAAGAATAAAGGCGATTAGCGCGGCAAAGGCACCGCCGGCTTTTTCTTTGGCCCAAGAGCCACCAATCGCAATTGCGAATAAAATGGCTAAGTTGGTAATGATGCCCCAACCGATTTGTTCGGTGACAGCGCCAACACGAGTGAAAAAGGTAATGTCGAACATGGCGAAGATTTTACCGAGGCTGATCATTAAACCAGCTGCTGGCATAACGGCGACAACAACCAGTAAGGTTTTGCCGAACTTTTGCCAAAACTCAAAAGATAGTAATTGTTTCATTGAAATTCCTCCTTAGTAACGCTTATGCAAACGTTTGCTTAAAGTATAATTGTTATCGCTTACAAATGTCAAGCGGATTTTAAAAGATGTTTTTAGATTAAAGGAGGGTAAGTAAACAATTGACAGTGCAAACGTTTGCGTAGTATTATGGAATCATAGAAATGAAAACGGTTTATTTCGGACCGTAACCATAGGAGGAATTAAAATGACAGAGACACAAACAATTATTGATAGTTGGAAGGTAACAACAACGACCTTAAATAAAGCAGAGAAACGTCTGCAAGAGAGTTTAACGAGTATCGGTAATGGTTATATGGGCATGCGTGGCATGTTCGAAGAGACCTATTCAGGTGACAAACACGAAGGTATCTACTTAGCTGGTGTATGGTACCCAGATAAAACACGCGTTGGTTGGTGGAAGAATGGTTACCCCGATTATTTTGGTAAAGTCATTAATACGGTTAACTTTTTAAAAATGCAGTTTTTCATTGATGGTGAGGAAGTCGACTTATACGTTGATGAGGTAAGCGACTATGAACAAGCATTAGATATGTACAATGGTGTTCTGACCCGTTCATTTGTTGTTCAT
The DNA here is from genome assembly GCF_000525915.1 of Brochothrix campestris FSL F6-1037. Taxonomy (GTDB): domain Bacteria; phylum Bacillota; class Bacilli; order Lactobacillales; family Listeriaceae; genus Brochothrix; species Brochothrix campestris. The sequence goes on from NZ_AODH01000030.1 coordinate 36,905, forward strand.
AAAGGCGAAAAACGCGTTAAGATTACGGTTGAGCGGTTTGTGAGCATTGCGACAAAAGAATTATGCGAGGTTCAAGTCAGCTTTGAAAATAAGGGTGCACCTGCTAGTGTTAAAGTCGTTTCTGCGATTGATGCGGATGTCAGCAATGAAGATGCCAACTATGATGATAAGTTTTGGGAAGTGGTTGAAAAAGAAGCGACGAGTGAGTCCTGCTTATTGATTGGCCGTACGATAGCGAACGATTTTAATATTCCACGTTTTACTGTGGGATTTAAAATGACTCATAGCCAAACCGGATTTGAGGCATTAACACCAGCCGTTAAAGCCGCGGCTGTTGCAGTTGCGTATGAAGCAAACTTAGCTGAAGCCGCGGTTGCAACGATTGGCAAACGAGTGCTCGTTGTAACATCACGTGATTTTGAAACCGTCACAGCGATTAAGACTGAAATTGAACGGTTAGTGACTGCGTTAGCACCACAGTCATATGACGATACAAAAGCGGCACATGAACGCTTATGGCATCAACGCTGGGAACTGGCTGACGTTGTTATCGGAGGCGATGCATCAGCACAACAGGGCATTCGTTTTAATATCTTCCAATTATTCGCGACTTATTACGGCGAAGATTCACGCCTCAACATCGGGCCAAAAGGTTTTACGGGCGAAAAATATGGTGGTGCCACTTACTGGGATACCGAAGCGTTTGCAATTCCGTTTTACTTGGCATTAGCAGCGCCTGAGGTAACTGAAAACCTCCTTGCTTACCGTCACCAACAATTGCCACAGGCACAACATAATGCTCGTCAACAAGGGCTTGCGGGTGCACTTTATCCGATGGTAACTTTTACGGGTGTGGAATGTCATAACGAATGGGAAATTACCTTTGAAGAAATTCATCGTAACGGCTCGATGGTGTACGCTATTTATAACCATGCGAACTATACTGGCGATGAAACGTACTTACTCGACAAAGGTATTGATGTGATTGTTGAAGTCGCGCGCTTCTGGGCCGACCGCGTGCATTACTCAAAACGAAATGATACGTATATGATTCACGGTGTCACAGGTCCGAATGAATACGAAAACAACGTCAACAATAACTGGTACACCAATTTCATGGCACAATGGACCTTGAACTACGCGATTGAAACGTTACCGAAACTGAGTCAAGCAAAGCGAGCAGCCTTGAACATATCGGTGGCTGAATTAAAACAGTGGGGCGACATTGCAGCTAAAATGTATTTGCCAACAGATGAAACAGAAGGGATCTTTTTACAACATGATACGTTCTTAGATAAGGATTTGACACCGGTAGCTGAGCTTGATCCAACGGCGTTACCGCTAAATCAAAACTGGTCATGGGACCGCATTTTACGTTCGCCTTATATTAAACAAGCCGATGTTTTGCAAGGTATCTACTACTTCCCTGAACGATTCACGCGCGCCCAAAAACAACAAAACTTTGATTTCTATGAGCCGTTAACCGTACATGAGTCAAGTTTATCGCCAAGTGTGCATGCAATTTTAGCAGCGGAAATCCGCTATGAGGATAAGGCGGTTGAAATGTATGAACGCACCGCTCGCCTTGATCTAGATAACTACAACAACGATACAGAAGATGGCTTACACATCACTTCGATGACAGGGAGTTGGTTAGCGATTGTCCAAGGGTTTGCGGGCATGCGTGTCAGCAATGATGAACTGTCATTTAAGGCCTTTCTTCCGCAAAAATGGGATAATTATAGCTTCCATATTAACTTCCGTGGCCGTCTGTTACTTATTAGTGTCGATGAGACTGGTACAAAGGTGACGCTCATTTCAGGTGAGTCAATTACAATTAAAGTGGACGAACAAACTGTCGCTTTAACAAAGGAGGCGTAAAGATGAAAGCCGTTATTTTTGATTTAGATGGCGTGATTGCTGATACAGCCCGTTTTCACTTTGTGGCGTGGCAACAGCTAGCGACGGAGTTAGGGATTACAATTGATGGACAATTCAACGAGCAGTTAAAGGGCATTAGTCGCACCGAATCGTTAGCGCGTATTTTAGCGCACGGTGGTAAAACTGGTCTTTATAGTCAAGTTCAATTAGACCAGTTTGCCGAGCGTAAGAACGACAACTACTTACAGTTAATTAGCCGTTTAGATGCTAACGATATTTTACCAGGAATTGTAGCATTCTTAGATGAGATTGCAGCTGCAGGTTTGTCGGTGGCACTGGCATCAGCTAGTCGCAACGGGCCATTTATTCTGAGTAAGTTAGGGTTAAGTGAGCGCTTTGATACGATTGTTGATCCTGCTCAGTTAGCCGCAGGTAAACCGGCACCGGATATTTACCTTACTGCTGCTGCCCAGTTAAACGTAGCGCCAAGTGACTGTGTCGGTGTCGAAGATGCCCTTGCCGGTGTTGAAGCGATTAACGCGGCCAAGATGGTGTCGATTGCTGTAGGAGATGAGACTGAACTGGCGCCAGCCAATCATATTTTTGCCAGCACAGCAGGTCTCAAATTAGCGACGGTTAAATCAGTATGGGAAGCGGCTCAGTTATGAGTGCGATGCAACGTTCAGCTTTTGGCACAGTCGCCGGTGAATTGGTCGAAAAAGTCGAACTGACGAATGCACAAGGGCTACGTCTCGCGGTGATGAATTATGGTGCGACCTTGTTAGCGCTAGATGTGCCAGACCGCCATGGCGTATTAGAAAACGTCGTGTTAGGGTTTGGCGATTTGGCGAGCTATGTTAACGACTCGCCTTACTTTGGGGCAACGATTGGACGCGTGGCCGGTCGTATTCGCGATGGTCGCTGGGACACTATTCAATTAAGTCAAAACGAAGGCAATCAGCATATTCATGGTGGCATAAATAATGTTAGTCATCGTGTGTGGGTGATTGAAAGTGTGACTGATTCAGCCGTCACTATGTGTATCGTTCTGCCAGCGGGTGATCAAGGTTATCCGGGAACGTTGACGATGCGAGTAACGTATGAATTGCAAGCCGATAACCGAATGACGATTACGACAACGGGACACAGCGACACACGCACATTATTTAATCCGACCAATCATAGTTATTTTAATTTGAGTGGTGGCTTGAAGGCGACCGTGAGTGAACATCAGGTAAAGGTTGCGGCTGATAAGATGGCCGAAGTCGATGAGACGAAATGTCCGACTGGCCGTTTGTTGCCAGTTGCCGGAACGGCCTTTGATTTTCGTTCAGGTCAAACAATTACGCAATTTTGTCAGGCAGAAGCGGCTGGTTTAGACACGCCCTTTTTGCTGCAACCACAGGCACCTTCTGCGGTAACTGTTACGGATGATAGCAGTGGTCGTCGCCTGCAAATCGCGACGACAGCGGCTGCGGTTGTGCTGTTTTCGACGACTGGAATGAACGAAGCCTATGTGGTGAATGACACACGACCGATGTGTTCACAACTCGGTTTGGCGATTGAACCACAAATGTTACCTGATGCGATTCATCACCCCGACTTTGGTAATATTGTGATCGAGGCAGGCGAAACGAAACAATATCAGAGTGTTTATACGTTCGATACAATTTAAAGGAGGGAATTCGATGGAATGGTGGAAGGATGCCGTGGTGTATCAAATTTACCCCCGTAGTTTTAAAGATAGCAACGGTGATGGCTTTGGTGATTTACAAGGGGTCATTCAAAAGTTAGACTATTTGGCTAAGTTAGGTGTAGATGCCCTGTGGTTGAGTCCGATTTTTATGTCGCCACAAAAAGATAACGGCTATGATGTTAGTGATTATCGCATGATTGATCCACGGTTTGGAACGAATGCCGATATGTATCAGCTGATCGATGAGGCCCATGCCCGTGGTTTGAAAATTATTATGGACTTAGTTGCCAATCATTCTTCGGATCAACACCGTTGGTTTCTTGAGAGCAAAAAAGCGAAGGATAATCCATATCGTGATTACTATATATGGAAAGATGCACAAGCGGATGGCTCGCCACCGAATAATTGGGGCTCAATGTTTTCGGGTAGTGCTTGGCAATGGGACGATGTGACTGAACAATATTACCTTCATTATTTCTTGAAAGAACAACCCGATCTCAATTGGGAAAACCCGCAATTACGTGAAGAAATTTATGATTTAATGCGTTTTTGGATGGCAAAAGGGGTTGATGGTTGGCGGATGGATGTGATTGGCTCAATTTCAAAAGACCAGACTTTTCCGTCTTATGATAGTGATGAACACTACGTTGTCGGTGAATATCATTCCAATGGTCCGCGCTTGCATGAGTATTTAAGAGAGATGCATCGTGAAGTGTTACAACCGTTTGGGGCGATGACGGTCGGTGAAGGCAACGGTTCTGATGTCGAAGCTGCGAAACTGTTTACCGATCCAAAGCGGGCGGAATTAAATATGATTTTCACTTTTTCACATATGGATATTGATACACAACCGACGGAGCAACTCGGAAAGTGGGCTGTTAAACCGTTCGACCTGGTCGCGCTGAAACAAGATTTGGCCTTATGGCAAGATGGGCTGAATGATAACGGTTGGAACACACTCTACTTTGAAAATCATGACCAAGCCCGTGTTGTTTCGCGTTGGGGCAATGATACGACTTATCGCGAAGCGAGTGCAACTGCCTTTGCAACGGTACTTCACGGCTTAAAAGGGACGCCGTTTATTTATCAAGGTGAAGAAATTGGCATGGTCAACAATCAGTTTGAATTGCGTGACTACGATGACGTCGAGATACATAATGCCTACCGTGATTTGGTTGAGCAACGACAGTTGTTATCAGCAGAGGAATTTATGACTGCTGTTCATCTTAAAGCCCGTGACCATGCGCGTACACCGATGCAATGGGATGCGAGCACACATGCTGGCTTTACAACGGGTACACCGTGGTTAAACGTCAATCCGCGCTATCAAGAAATCAATGTCGCGGCTGCATTGAATCAACAAAACTCGATTTATCATTACTATCAACGCCTCATTGCGTTGCGTAAAAGTGAGCCCGTTTTCCGTGAGGGTAAATTTGAACTGTTGTTGCCGGCAGACAGAGCCCTCTTTGTCTATACAAGGACGACAGCTACTGCGACACTGTTAGTTATTGCTAATATGAGTGATACGGCAGTGACTGAACGCCCTTCGTTGGCTGTTGAAGGCCCGTTCGAAACTTTGTTAGGTAATTATGAGCAAACACCTGACTTCGCTAACTTGCAAGGGCTACGACCATATGAAGCTATTATTTATCAGAAATAAAGGTGTCGCCTAGCAAATAGTGACGTATAAATAGGCATCGGTAACGATAAGTGAAAAAGCAACAATTAAAGAAGAAATGACGTCTTTTTAGATTTTGTCTACAAACGGGGACCCGACGAATTTATCGTCGGGTCTTTTGGTTTGTCAATTTGAACAAATGCTGTAAAGGGCCGTTTTTAGCACGATTTTATGAAAATTCAGATATTATTTTCAAATAAATATCGGCTGTATGACACTCTAAATTAAATGATAAGAGCGTATTTCATTTTAATTAAAGGGAAAACGGAAACAAAATTACTATTAAAAGGTTTGAGGTAAATACGAACATTGTAAAGTTAGTTATTTAAATATATACTAGGTTTATGTTAAAAATACAAAGAAAGAGGTGTTACGATGACACATCCGATTTATAATTTTTCAGCAGGACCGGCGGTGATGCCACAAGCTGTTTTAAAAGAAGCACACGCGCATTTTTTGAATTATCAACAGTCAGGGATGTCTGTGATGGAATTAAGCCATCGCTCAGCATTATTTGAACAGATTTTAGCAGATGCCGAGGCAAGCTTACGACGCTTAATGGCGATTCCTGATAATTATAAAGTTTTATTTGTACAAGGTGGGGCAAGTTTACAGTTCTCAATGGTTCCGCTCAATTTAGCACATACAAACCGTGTTGCTTATATTGACTCGGGGTCGTGGTCCCAAAAAGCGATTGCTGAAGCGAAAAAACACGTCGAAGTAACTGTGTTGGCCTCATCGGCTGATGTGAATTATAGCGAACTACCACAGGTCAACATAGTGGAAGATACTTATGATTACGTCCACATCACGACGAACAATACGATAGAGGGCACAGCCTTTTTAGAATTACCGCGGATGAATGATAAAACCATCTTAGTTGCCGATATGTCATCGAACATTCTTTCTAGTACGTATAATGTGACGGACTTTGGGCTCATTTATGCTGGAGCACAAAAAAATATCGGCCCGGCCGGTGTCACAATCGTGATTGTTCGTGATGATTTAATTCAAACACAACCATTATTACCCACGATGTTAAGTTACGACACGTATGCAACCGCAAATTCAATGTATAATACCCCGCCAACATTTGCGATTTATATGGCCAAACTCGTGTTGGAATGGCTTGAAGCAGAAGGTGGGGTAGCCTTAATGGAAGAGCGTAACCGCGCCAAAGCAGAACGTTTGTATCGCTTCATCGATGAATCTGATTTTTATACATCACCAGTCGCACCAACGAGTCGCTCGTTAACTAATATTCCCTTCTTGACAGCCTCACCAACGCTAGATAAGCAATTTACGCAAGAAGCAGCTGCCGCCGGTTTAGTCAATTTAGAAGGACATCGATCAGTGGGGGGGATGCGTGCCAGTCTTTACAATGCGATGCCGCTCGCAGGAGTCGATGCTTTGATTGACTTTATGAGCGTGTTCGCAAAAAAAAAATCAATTGATGGAGGTGTCGCGCGGATGACTCACACATATAACATTAAGACCTATAATGAAATTGCCCCACAAGGTTTAGGGTTGCTCTCGCCGACAAAATATCGTCTAAATGATCAAACACCGAGCGATGCCATTTTATTACGAAGCTATAATCTACAGGAAGAAATACTCCCTGACAGTGTACTTGCCATTGCGCGAGCCGGTGCCGGTGTCAATAACATCCCGCTTGAGCGCTGTGATGATGCAGGCATCGTTGTGATGAACACACCAGGTGCAAACGCTAATGCCGTGAAAGAGCTTGTGTTAGCTAACCTACTCACGATTGCCCGCCCAATGATTGATGGTGCAAATTGGGTTGAGCAATTACCGAATGAGGATATCGCTACCCGTGTTGAAGCAGGTAAAAAACGATTTGTTGGCACCGAAATTTACGGCAAAACGTTAGGAATCGTCGGACTCGGCCATATCGGCCGCCTGATTGCGAACGATGCGATTGCGTTAGGGATGAAGGTCGTTATCTATGATCCTTATGTTTCAGTCGAGGCCGCGTGGCAAGTGTCGCGTGAGGTTGAACGTGTCGATGAATTGAAACAATTGCTTGCGATGAGTGATTACGTTACCTTACATGTGCCGTTGTTGGATTCTACCGCTGAAATGATCAATGCAGACAGCATAAAGGCAATTAAGCCAGGTGCTGTCTTGCTCAATTTTGCTCGTGGGGAATTGGTTCAAACGACAGCTGTCGTTGCTGCCCTGAAAAACGGACAGCTGGCACATTATGTGGCGGATTTTGCCGATGAACATTTATTTGGACAAGCAGGCGTGCGGATTTTACCACATTTAGGTGCTTCTACGATAGAGGCGGAAGAAAACTGTGCCATAATGGCAGCCAAAGAGTTGAGTCACTTTTTAGAGACAGGCAACATCCGTAATTCCGTTAATTTTCCGCGGGTTGAATTACCTTATCGCGAGACGATTCGGATTGCGATTGCCCATCAAAATGTTCCGAACATGGTCGGTCAATTTACGACTAAATTAGCAGAGCATCAGTTGAACATCGGTGATATGATCAATCGCAGCCGCGGCAAAATTGCTTATACTTTAATTGATTTAGATAAAACAAGTACGTTAACGCACTGTAATCAATTAATTAGCGACTTAAGTAGTATCGCTGGCAGTATTCGTGTACGAGTGATTCAACCGGTAAAGTCATTGCAACCAAATTAGCCGTCGTGAAAAAGATAATCGGCCTACTAAGGATAAGTAGAAGCTGTCAACATTCAGATAACTGGTAGCGACGGTGCGCGTACTAATGATGCGTAATCCCGAGTGAGCGAGTCGGCACAATCTAGACTAGCGTTTATCTTCAGTTTCGAGCATGCCAAAAAGGGCATGCTTTTTTTGTTGTATTACCGTAATCGTGCGAGAATATGCTATAATTTAGAGGGATTATAAATTATAGGAGGTTAAATAACTAATGAAACTTAAAGGTAAAAAAATATTGTCATTTGTAAGCACCGACTTTGAAGATTTAGAACTGTGGTATCCGATATTACGGTTAAGAGAAGAAGGGGCAGAAGTCCATTTAATTGCTGAAGAAAAAAACAAAACATACATAGGTAAATATGGTGTGCCTGCTGTATCAGATGCTGCGTTTGCGGATGTTAACAGTGCGGATTATGATGCCTTGTTAGTACCTGGTGGTTGGTCACCTGATAAATTGCGTCGCTTTGAGGATGTTTTACGATTAACACGTGAATTTGATGAGGCTAAAAAACCAATCGGTCAAATTTGTCACGCGGGCTGGGTACTCATCTCAGCCAATATTTTACAAGGGGTTAACGTCACAAGTACACCTGGTATTAAGGACGATATGACAAATGCCGGCGCGATTTGGCATGATGAGCCTGTTGTCGTTGATGGTCATATTGTGTCAAGTCGACGTCCGCCAGATCTGCCTGATTATTTACGTGAATTTATTAAAGTTATTGCAAACTAAACTCGTTGGAAATTAGCCCCAATTAATAAGACAACACGTGTAACCGGTAAATGTTACCGTTGTTAATTATTTTATGTTAAAATACATAAGAGCAAAATTAGGCGGCTGCTAATTAGTGAATTAAAACGAGAGAAAGAAGTGTGTATGCTTGAAAGTTACATTTAGAACGATAAGAGATCAGTTTACTCATTTAGGAATGATTTTTAGAATTGCCCGTTATGAAGACCGAGCAAGTTATCAAAGTCACTATTTAGGGTTGTTGTGGGAAATTATTAATCCACTTATTCAAGTCGGAACGTACTATCTAATCTTCGGTGTGGCTTTAAAAGGCTCACGAGGCGATTCAGGTGGTGTGCCATTCTTTGTTTGGCTTGTATTAGGAATGGTCACCTGGCTCTTTATTAGCCAAGTGATTACACGTGGCAGTAAGGTAATTGTGAACAAGGTGCAACTCGTTAGTAAAATGAAATTCCCTCTTAATATCTTACCATCGATTAATATTGCCTCTGGTTTAACAGGATATGTTGTGATGTTAGCTGTAGCCCTAGTATTATTATTTAATAAAGGCGTTTTTCCAACTGTTATGTGGATACAGTTTATTTACTACTTTATTTGCATGATGGTTTTTCTGTATGCTTTAACATTGTTTACATCAACTCTAACCGTACTGTTTCGCGATATGCAATTTATCATTCAATCAGTCATGCGTCTGCTATTTTATGTGTCAGGTGCAATCTGGAGCATTGATCGTATGCCTGAAACTATTCAAAATGTATTTAAGCTAAATCCAATGTTATATTTAGTCGATGGTTTTAGAGATGTTTTCTTATCGCGCGCGTGGTTTTGGGAATCACCTGCATTAGGTATTTATTTTTGGGCGATTACACTGTTCTTATTAGTAGCAGGTAGTGTGTTACACGATAAATTCAAAGAAAACTTTATTGACTATGTTTAAGAGAGAGGTATATGCATTATGACAATTAAAGTATCCGTCAAAGATGTGTCTAAAGAATATGATTTGTATCAAAATAAGTCGGATCGTATTAAAGCACTCGTTGACAAACGAAAGAAACCCCAACATTTTTGGGCCTTACGTCATATTTCATTCGATGTTCATGAAGGTGAAACAGTTGGCTTAATCGGTGTGAACGGATCAGGTAAGTCCACCGTTTCAAGTGTGATTGCAGGTATCTCACCAGCGACAAAAGGTGAAATTGAAATCAATGGTGAAGTATCGATGATTGCAATCGGAGCAGGCCTTAAAGGCCCACTGACGGGTGTTGAAAACATTCGTATGAAATGTTTAATGCTTGGCTATAGCATGAAAAAAATTAATCAATTAATGCCTGAAATCATCGCGTTTTCAGATTTAGGGGACTTTATTAATCAACCGGTTAAAAGCTATTCAAGCGGGATGAAATCACGACTAGGTTTTGCGATTGCGGTTCATATCGATCCTGATATTTTAGTGATTGATGAGGCATTGAGTGTGGGTGATAAAACCTTCTATCAAAAATGTGTCGATAAAATCATGGACTTTAAAGCACAAGGAAAAACAATCTTCTTTGTGTCGCATTCATTAGCACAAGTTAAATCGCTTTGTGATCGGATTGTATGGATGCATTATGGCGAATTGCGGATGGATGGACCTGCCGCAGAGGTAGCAAAAGAGTATGATGCCTATGTTAAATGGTTCAACGGTTTAAAACCAGCCGAAAAAACGGCATATCAACAAGAATGTAAAGCGAAACAGAAACGTCCCTATATACCATTGGAAGTTCAAAATCCAGCGGATAAAGACTCGCGCCTCGTACGAAATCAAGCGACTTATGAAAAATTACAGAAAAAAGGGAGTCTTTGGACACCTGTTATTCTCGTCTTACTTGCTTTTGTTATTATCACGAGTGGGATTGCAATAGCTTCAAACAAAAGCTTAGCAAGCATGTTTTTTTCTAGTGTCAAAACAGAGGAAGACGCTAAAACGAAGACACCAGTCAAACTCGTTTGGGAAAACGTCTCTGAGAATGCCCGTTTCAACAAAAATAATGTGGAACTGTACACCGATGAAACTTTAAAAACAAAAGCATCAACAAAAGTCATTATCGGTCAGCAACTAGCTGTTAAACGTCAAAGTGATAAAATTGTTGAAATTTCGTTTGAAGACGGTAAATACTATGTTGAAAAAGGTAATTTTCAATATAAATCAGATAGTATTGTTCAAGATAATGTTGAAAAGACCGATTTTGTTGACTATTTCAATGGTCAAATTGCTACTTCGATTGAGTACTTTACCGCCTATCTTGGTCGTAATAAAACCGATGTGATCACTGAAATGAACTCAAAAGATATTCCAGAAGATAAGGTGATTTCACTCTATGACGGTCAATTAAAATATCATTATGACGAGGCAGACCTAATTACTTCTATTCAAATTGAAACGAAAGAGTATGTTTCTGTTGAAGCACTTGACATTACGAAGAGCCAAACGCTTTTTGATAGCAAGGATAAATCTTACTTTTTTGAAGGTCTAGATTATCAGTACAGAGTGACAAAAGAAACTGTTTCTTTTTATAATAAATAAGCCATTAAAGACGGTCTCTAGAGATCGTCTTTAATTGTCAAGAGGTGTTGAAATGGGAGTCGTAAAAGAACTATATATGTTTATCATACGTGTTTACGCGCTCTTTCTGGAGCGTGTCTCACAGCGTAATAAAATCGTATTTATCGCATCTTTTGGTGATAACTGTGTGCCAGTAGCAAATGAGTTATATAAACGTTTTCCACAACGGCAGGTAATTGTTTTTGTATGAGAGCAGTGCAACTGTAGCCTTAAAGGAGTTAAATCCGTCGATTCGTTCGATGAGATGTGACGGCTGGCATATTTTTTACTGTGTACCGTCGCTCGTAAGCGCACAAAAAATCGTAATTGA